>NZ_JBGSQZ010000140.1:0-117268 GCF_041737865.1 Chamaesiphon sp. | reverse complement strand
GTGATGCGGCGGTTGAAGCCAATTCTTACTTGGACTATGCCATCAATGCACTGAGCTAGAAACTCGGCACAGCTTCCCGCAGTCATTTCCATCCGTTAGCAATTGCGTTGGCGAGGGGAAGTGACTGCGGGGCTTTTTTTGGCGAGAACTAATTGTAAAATAAGATCGGTAGGTGTGCTCAATAACTGATTAACTACGATGAATGATGAATCACCAATTCAAGCTGGGCAGCCACTTACTATCGCCCAAGCGATCGCCAACCTCGATGGTGAAGATCTAGGATTGCGCGGATATGCAGCCTGGTGGCTGGGCAAATTTCGAGTCAACGATCCAGGGGCTGTAAGTGGATTGATGGCGGCGTTGTCAGATGGAGCAGACCGTACTCCTGAAGGTGGCTATCCTCTCCGCCGAGCGGCGGCGAGAGCATTGGGCAAGTTAAATGCACTTGCAGCGGTACCTGCTCTAATTGAGTGTTTGGATTGTACGGATTTTTATGTCCGTGAAGCGGCAATCCAAGCTCTGGAAATGTTGGGAGATCCGCGCTGTATCCCGCAGTTAGTGAAGTTTTTAACTACAGCGATTGCTGATGGTCAGCTCCTGCCAGATGGCGCAGATTTTTCGGAACCTTATGACGCGATCTTAGAAGCATTGGGTACGCTCGGTGCCACCACCGCCGTACCCTGGATTCAACCATTCCTCACACATCCGATTCCGCGGATCGAATATGCTGCATTGCGATCGATGTACCAACTTACCCAAGACAATACCTACGGCGATCGATTGGTGCGTGCCTTGGCTCATAGCGATTTACAAGTTAGAAGGGCACTGCTCGCCGATCTCGGCGCGATTGGTTATCTGCCCGCCGCCGTCCCGATTTCGATCGCCCATGCCGAAAATAGCCTCAAACTAATCGCGCTCAAAGGTATCCTCGAAGCGCAAATTGCGCTCTCACCATTCGATCGATTATCCGCAGGTGCAGTGGATGTGATGCAACTAATGGATGGGTTGCTTTAGCACACATTATGTGCTACTTCCCAATTTAACTAGCGAGAATTTTTTACCGCAGTCAGAAACAGAAACACTGTCAGCGGGATGCTTGCAGCTAAAATGCTACCTGTAACTGCCGTGCCCCATTCTGGTGTACCAGAAGTAAGTTCAAACACCGAGCCGACAGCGGCAATCGCAGAAATTGAGGCACCGAGTAAGCAGATACCAGTGAGAGGAGTGTACATGAACTGTTAACTATGCTCCGGGGTTGAGACGTTGGACATGCTGAAGTGAGAAACCTTTTTTCTGAAGTTCCTCAGTGAGAGCGAGTTTATTTTCTACCCGATCGACAAATAAGACACCACCTAAGTGATCCATTTCGTGCTGGATGGCGCGTGCCAATAAGCCATCAGCTTTGAGACTGCGAGGACGACCAAATTCGTCTTTATAAGCCACTTCAATCGTTTCTGGACGCTCGACATCCAAATAGACACCAGGAATACTCAGGCACCCTTCTTGGTCTTTACAGAGGGCTTTGCCATACTTTTTAATAGTCGGATTGATCAAAACTAATGGCGGCACATCAGGTTTATCCAGTTCACAGTCGATGACGATCAATTGCTTGTGAATGCCTACTTGTGGTGCTGCTAAACCGATCCCGTCGGCACTATACATAGTTTGCAGCATCGCGACAATCGTTTGGCGGAGGTCTTCATCTACGCTAGTAATTCTTTTGGCTGGCTGGCGCAATAAGCGATCGCCCAGATAGTGAATATCTAAAGGCGGTTTGGCTAATTTTTTCTTGTCAACGAGGATTGATGTCGGCATGGACGAGTTGCTACGATCGAAGATGTTTAGATGTTGGTGCTGTAAGTTTATTTTAACAGGATTTATGCTTTTGAGTAACTGAGTAGCAGCGCAGCACACATCGAACTCACGTAATTTTAGTACCCAATTGCGATAAGTTTAAAACGTGACCGCCAGTAACCAGATATACTGTACTGGCGATCGTGCCGATCTGACGAGTCAACATCCCCAGCCTGTCACGAAACAACCGCCCGCTCGGATAAGCTGGTACCACGCCCCAGCCCGTCTCTTCGGCTACCAAAACGATCGTCGCTAGACTAGCTGGCAATTCACCCAGCAGCTCTTGAGTCAAATTTTCCCACTCCCGATCCGATCGATCGAGCAAATTTGCCACCCAAGTACCCACCGAATCAACCAACAAGCAGTCTGAAGCTGGAGCTTGATGAATGATGGTGGCTAAATCTTCGATCGCTGATGTAGTCTGCCATGTAGCTGGGCGACGCTGCTGATGCAGCGCGATCCTAGCTTGCCATTCGGGGTCGGTGGGATCTATAGTTGCGGTAGCAATGTAGGTGACGGCTTTGTTGCTCTGGTGAGCGAGAGTCTCCGCCCATTCACTTTTACCACAGCGGGCTGCACCTGTAACTAAAATAAGTTGTCGCTGTTCCATTGGTGTAGCATCTGTTATCAAAAATTAAGTTATGCTGCTAATCATTCAACTCCGACCCATTTAACTGGATCTAAATTGAGCCGCTCCACTGCGCTGTCTGTCCGATCTCGATCGAGCCGTCGCGCGCGCAGCCCAACTATCAACCACATTGAATATGTCAATATCTACAGATCGCAATTTTTTTGAATCGAACGATCGACTAGTCACCACTCAAGTCCCCAAATTTAGCCATCTCCGCCAAGATGCCAACCCAATTTTGGCAGCACATATGCTCCAAGAGATCTACAAAATGGTGACTCAGTGGCAGCAAGAATTGCAAGATATCGCAGCACAAAGCCTAGAGATCGCCAGTAGTGGTACAGTTTTAGCCGCATGGTTAGAATCCCGCACTTTCAATCCAGGCACTACTGGTGAACCGATTCCTACTCCCTATATTACTGTCGATCCGATCGATTTAACTACTGTCGATCCTCAAGCTGGGTATCGATTATGTGGATTGGATGAATATGGCAACTTATGGACGCGTCCTTGTTCGATGGCGGAGATTTTGAGCGTCTCTCAAGCAATTGCTAGATATCAACAGTTAAAGGATTTAGCCGAGCGCAAACAACAAGTTGAGCTACACATTCGTCAGGTACTCGAAGATCTAGTTCACCTGAGGATCGAGTTAGAGGATTAGGTTTGAGAAATGTCGATTCCAGCTAGTTTCCAGGCGATGCCATCGCGCTTCAAAATCAAGCTGACATCTTTAGCTCGATCGACTTTATCGATGATCCGAACGACAAAGCGGTCGAATGACTCGTAGCCCATTGCGATCTCCGAACGAGCCAGATCTCGTTCGAGATTACTAAGATCTATTTTAGCTTCAGGTACTTTATCCAGCATCAATTTTTCGATGCCTTCAGGTGTAATTAAACTATCCACCATTAGACTTACTGTTTTTTCAATCGTACTTATAGTCATTTTTGGCGATCGAGTGTCATTAGCTTCACCGAGCTGTTTAACTACTTGAGCTTTGATATTTTCTTTGAAACTAGTCCGTAGTTCTGCGAAATTAATCTCTTGGGATAAGGCATCAGAGTTACGATTAGTCGTCGCGTTCTTAATGTTATTGATGGTGATGTAAGGTGAATAAAAAAATCCACCACCAGCGAGTGCCATACTACCTATAGCCACCGCAGCACCGATAATAATTGTGTTTCGATCGAGGAAGTTTAGGTGCTGACGTAGTTTCTCTGAGAGAGAGTCAAACATAATTGATTAATGCAATTAATTGGACTAGCCGCTGGTGTCGCTCCGTCATGAGCAACGATCTATAGTAAAAATTTTAACTCGTGAGCACAATATCGATGCCCCCAATCATTAATCCTATGTTGTATATTCTGCATTAATTTTTACATAGTTATAGCTAAGATCGCAGCCCCAGGCAATGCCTACACCAGCACCATTCCCAACAGCTACGCTGATGAGCACAATATCTGTTTTGAGGTATTCCCCCTGACTTGCCGCTTTGAGATAATCACTCGCAGCAACTCGATCGAATGTCAAAGGTTGCCCGTTTGCCATCAATTGGATCTCACCCAAACGTACCGCCAAATTATTTTGATCGAAGGGTACCCCAGCTTTACCAGCCGCCATCGCAATCCGTCCCCAATTAGGATCGTGTCCAAAAATTGCCGCTTTAAGTAATGAAGATCCAGCAATCTCACGCGCTATTTGCCGCGCCTCGCGATCGCTTCCTGTCCCCGATACTCGCACTTCAATCAGACAAGTAGCCCCTTCACCATCGCGAGCGATCGATTTAGCCAAATACTGGCAAACAGCCGTGAGCATCGCTTCCAATTTGTCCGCCTCTGCTCCAGCTTGAACGATCGCTGGCGTCCGCGATTCCCCATTCGCAAGGGCAATGAGCGTGTCATTCGTACTAGTATCACCATCGACAGTAATTTGATTGAAACTCTTATTCGCAGCACGACTTAGCATTTGTTGCCACAGCGTTGTCGATACCGCTGCATCGCAAGTTACAAAAGCCAGTAGAGTTGCCATATTTGGATGGATCATCCCCGAACCCTTCGCCATCCCCCCAATTCGCACGGTGCGATCGCCGATTGTCGTCTCTAGGGCGATCGATTTGCTCACCAAATCAGTCGTCATAATCGCCTTCGCCGCAGCATCGCCCCCATCTGGAGCCGCCGCTGCCACCAAACGCGGAATTCCAGCAATTAAGGCATCCATTTTAATCCGCTGACCAATTACCCCAGTAGAGGCTAGCAAGACCCCTTCTGGCGCGATCCTGAGGGCATCAGCCAGCGCATTAGCACAGTCGATTGCGTCACCCCAACCAGCTTCGCCAGTAGCAGCATTCGCCTGTCCCGAATTGCAGAGAATTGCCCGCGCACTCGGTTTGACAGCAAGTTGTTGGCGACAGTATTCGACACAAGCAGCGCGTACCTGACTCGTCGTGAAGACTCCAGCCGCGATCGCGTCTACATCAGACAGAATCAACGCCAAATCTGGTAACCCTGAAGCCTTTAACCCCGCAGTAATCCCCGCCGCTCTGAAGCCTCGCGGTGCAGTCACTCCCCCAGAAATCTCTTGCCAGTCCATATTCAGTCATCGGTTAGCGGGTACTAATTATCAGCATACTAGAATTAGGTCTTGGGTATGCAGTAATTGAGGCTACAGGGTATATATCTCGTAGCCTTGACTAAGAGCAGCAGTAGGAGGTGACGGGCGCGGACAAATATCAAGTGAGTTTTGGTTTGGCTTATTCGAGAAAAGGGGTAAAATTGAAGATAGAATGACGTTTTAGATTTTTTTAAGATTCGTTTATGACTGTGAGTACTACTGCTGAAACTACTGCGTTGCTGGATGACCGAACGATTTTTGATGCCATTATTATTGGTTCGGGCATTGGTGGATTGGTGACGGCGACTCAGTTGGCGGCTAAGGGTGCGAAGGTTTTGGTATTGGAGCGATATCTGATTCCAGGTGGAAGTTCGGGGTATTTCGATCGCGAGGGGTATCGATTTGATGTTGGTGCTTCGATGATTTTTGGGTTTGGGAAGCAGGGTACGACCAATTTGTTGACGCGTGCGCTAGCCGCCGTGGGTGAAAGTATCGAGACAATTCCCGATCCGGTGCAGGTGCAGTATCATTTACCTGACGATTTGGATATCAAAGTTCATCAGGATTACGAGCAGTTTTTACAGGAACTATTTACTAGATTTCCACATGAAGCGAAGGGAATTAGACAGTTTTATGATGAGTGTTGGCAGGTATTTAATTGCCTGAATGCGATGGATTTGTTATCGCTAGAAGAGTTGCGGTATCTAATGCGGGTATTTTTTCAACATCCAGGTGCCTGTCTGGGTTTAGTCAAGTATTTACCATTGAATGTCGGTGATATCGCCCGCAAGTATATCAAAGATTCAAACGTACTTAAATTTATCGATATCGAGTGCTATATCTGGTCGGTGGTACCTGCGGAAATGACCCCGATGATCAATGCGGGGATGGTATTTTCAGATCGACATTATGGGGGGATTAATTATCCCAAAGGTGGCGTCGGACAAATCGCCCAAAAATTAGTGACTGGCTTGGAAAAAGCTGGCGGGATCATTCACTACAAGTCGCGGGTGACCAAAATCGTCACCGAGCAAGGCAAAGCTGTCGGTGTGAAGTTGGCAAATGGTAAGACTTTGTACGCTAAGAAAATCGTATCCAATGCCACGCGCTGGGATACATTCGAGCAGCTCTTACCAGCGACGGAAATGCCTAAGCAGGAGCAGAAGTGGCAGGAACGCTATCAGAAGTCACCAGCGTTCTTGAGTCTACATTTAGGTGTAGATGCGAGTGTATTGCCTGCGGGTACTGAGTGTCACCATGTGCTGCTCGAAGATTGGACGCAGATGGAGGAGCCAGAGGGGACGATTTTTGTGTCGATTCCGACTTTGCTCGATCCGAGCTTGGCACCAGAGGGATATCAGATCGTTCATGCCTTTACACCCAGTTGGATGAGTGATTGGGAAGGTTTATCACCGAGTGAATATGAAGCCAAAAAAGAGGAACGAGCGGGGGTATTACTCGATCGATTGGAGCGGATTTTCCCTGGGTTAAATGCGGGTTTAGATTTTATGGAAATCGGTACACCGCGCACACACAGACGCTTTCTCGGTCGTGCGGATGGGAGTTATGGCCCGATTCCACGGCGGAAGTTACCAGGATTATTAAATATGCCCTTCAATCGCACGGCAGTACCTGACTTATATTGTGTGGGCGATAGTACCTTTCCAGGGCAAGGTTTGAATGCTGTAGCATTTTCAGGATTTGCTTGCGCTCACCGGATCGCCGCAGATTTGGGGTTGTAGTTGGGGCTATGATGCCTCATATAATTGGGGCGATGAAAGTGACCCAAACCTGTGCGAACTATAACCCTCCCACCCAAGAAATAGACAGTGTTGATTCACCATCCATCATTCACCATTCACCATTCACCATTCATCATTCACCATTCATCATTCACCTTTACATTAGATGTCTAATTCTGCACTAGGAAGGGAGTAGGTTTCCGCTGGGAACCCGTTCGCATTACATCCGTCTACCTTTTACCTAGTCCTTCCTCAAACACATATATTTTTAGCGCAGATCTACCACAAACCAGATCGCCTTTTTTACAATTAGAGTGGGGGAGTGAGTGTCGATTACCTACTTCGTTCGCGTTGGCACAAGCCTGCCGCTCGCGCACAGCGTCGGCTCTGCCGAATCGCGCGGCTACTTGTGCTGAGGGTAGCCGAAGTATGACAACGATTGCTCAACTAATGTTTTTAACTTATTGACTTGCCAGATATTTTCCATGAAAGCCACGCTTGTGCTCCTGACGCTGTTGTTCTCTACCACCTCGATTCCCCTGGCTGCTTGCTCGTCTAGTTTTTCATCACCCACTCCCCAGCCTGCGGTAGCATACAACGATCGCGGTACGACGAAGTATCAGCAGGGCGATGCGCGGGGGGCGATTGTAGAATTCGATCGAGCGATCGCCATTGATGCCAGATATGCCGAAGCTTATACCAATCGAGCTGTCGCTAAACTCGGATTGGGCGATCGACAGGGGGCGATAAATGACTACAGTCGGGCGATCGAGATCGATCCTCAGGATGCACTGACGTATTACAATCGGGGGGTCGCTAAGTTTGAATTAGGGGACAGTCGGGGAGCAATTTCAGATTTCGATCGGGCGATCGCGATTAATCCCCAAGATGCCGAAACTTATACCAATCGGGGTGCAGTCAAACTAACTATGGGTGACAAAAAAGGTGCGCTCGCCGATCTGAGAAAAGGTGCTGAGTTATTTCGTCGCCAAGGACAGACTGCCGATTATGCCAAAACGATGGAGCTGATTCGACAGGCAAAATAGAGCGGTCGTAAGTTAAAGCCGCACCAGCTCCCCGACTTTTGAAGAAGTCGGGGAGCTGCGGATCTGCTACTCCACAACCTCAAGAGCGGCAAAATTACAATTAGCAACCGCTGCTGCGGCATCATCCTGACACTGGAGATAATTTTGCCATGCCGCTGGCGAGACGTGATAGCGACCCAACTGCGCGGAGACGATCGCTGCTAAGTTGGGATCGGGAAAGAAACAGACAAACATCTTGGCGCAACTGTCCTGATTCAGATACCCCAACTCAAACTCGCGATCGCATCTACCAGGGCGAATCAGGGCAGGATCGAGCTGTTGGCGATGATTGGTAGTCAGGATCGTAATGCTGCCTTCGACTGCTCCTGCGCCATCCAGGGTATTCAGGAGCGCGCTAAATGATAACTCTCCCAAGGGTTGGCGACCGGAAAAGACACTATCGATATCTTCGAGGGCGACGATCGAAGTTGCAGTAATTTCCGACCAGGCGCGGAGGAGGGCACTATCATCCATATCGGTCAGGGACAGGGATACAAGCTGTCTCCCATAAAAACTAGCGATCGCTTGAATCAATGAGCTTTTACCCGTACCTGGGGGGCCGTAGAACAGATAGCCGCGCCGCCAGGGGATGCCCCGTTGACGATAGAGATCCCGACTCTGGAGGAATCGATCGAGATCTTTAAATAATTCGGTTTCGGTGACGATATCGATCGCCAGAGTTTCCCTCCGTCGCTTGGTTTGAGTCCGCACGATCGAGATGTTACCACCAATTAGCCGCACGATCAGTGGTGCTTCGAGATTATAATTCGCCTCGATCTCGGTTAGCCATGCGAGTAGTTGGGGTTGCCACCACCGCAGGGTTGCCAAGGCGATCAACTGGGTATTCTGTAACTCAGTGACTTTAAAATCATGACGGTGAATGCCGATATACGCGCCGTGGTAGCCAATGCCAATCCACCCCGAACGCGGTTCTAACTTGGTTTTGAGTGTTGGTGATTCGATCGCTGGGGGCACTAAAGGGGTGGAAGTATAGATGAGTTCGCTAAAGTCATAAACTTTACCCGTGCGTTCTAGCTCCCAACAGATCGCACTATAGATCGGATTGGTTTCGGCGATCGTGATTTGACACACTAGTCTTTGTAGTCCAAACTGACCGATCGTTTTGAGCAAATCGCCGCCATAGCGCAAGACTAAGCCACCTAGAAATAACCAAATCGGATCGAGACCACTAAACATGATTGCGGCAGAATAAGATCATAAGGTATCTGGATCGATGCCTAATTCTCGAAGTTTGGCATCTCGCTTATTTTTATCGATCTCCAGTTGTTGCTTGTCACTCTCCAGTTGCTGCTTGTCACTCTCCAGTTGTTGTTTCTCCGCCAAGATCGTATCGCGTTCGGTGGCAACACTTTCAAAAGTTTTAAACAGTCTTCCATCAGGATGGGTAAGTTGTAATTCACCTTCGCTCAACTGAAAATTAATCCCCAACCGTGGACTAGTCCATCCATCCATCATCTCGATCCGTGCGAGATAGAAATCATCCTCACGTTGGTAGCCTTTGAGGAGATAGCGATCGGGATCGTAAATATAATACTCTTCCACACCACACCGCGCATAAATCTGTAATTTGCGCTCCATTTCACCTTCAGTATTGCTTGGAGACAGGATCTCAAATACCACCTGCGGGACAATATTATCTTCTTGCCACTGTTTGTACGATCCTCGATCGCCTTTTGGTCTCCCAAAGGCAACCATCACATCTGGAGCCACTCGATATTTGGGATTACCTTCAACGGGGTACCATAATAAATCCCCTGCCACAAACACGAGTTCTTCATCCTGAAATAACCAGTCGAGATTGTTTTTGATGACACTAATCAACCGAAATTGCTTGGTATTGTCTGCCATCGGTTGCCCGTCACTGTCTGGATAAAAGATCTCAGTAGTAGTTAGCATTGTAAGTCAAGCTCTCGCTCACGATATTTGTGTCAATTTTAGCAATATTCCCTGAGAAAAATTGAGCCTGCCAAACTTGAAGGGTGAATTTAT
This sequence comes from Chamaesiphon sp., assembly GCF_041737865.1. Lineage (NCBI taxonomy): Bacteria > Bacillati > Cyanobacteriota > Cyanophyceae > Gomontiellales > Chamaesiphonaceae > Chamaesiphon > Chamaesiphon sp. Next base: position 107,339 of record NZ_JBGSQZ010000140.1, on the reverse strand, counting down.
AGCCGTCAACTGTCAACTGTCAACTGTCAACTGTCAACTATCTAACCCAGCTTCGCCCGAACCACCAGCGCAGTGATATTATCATGCCCATTGTATTCATTAGCAAAATCAATAAGTCGATCGACCCCATCTTGGAGATTGGCATTAGGGGACAACAATGGGGCGACATTGGTAAGCCAATAATTTTCCAATAGTTGATTGTCAGTCAGACCATCAGAAGCGAGTAAGATCAGCGTATCTTCTTGCAGTTCAAAGAATCTAATATCCGGTGCGATATAATTGCGATCGCGTGGTCCGATCGCCTGAGTCAATTGATAAGAATCGGGACGACCATAGGCAATCTCCGGATCGACACCGCGCAAAATTTGCTGCTGTCCGACTTCATGATCGAGGGTGAGCTGGATCAAACCCTGAGTAGGGGTAATCCCGTAACAGCGCGAGTCGCCGACATGTGCGACGGCAATATTTTGGTCTTGAACTAGTACCAGTACTAGTGTGGTACCCATTCTCCCACTGCCATGTGCGGCATTTTGTTGATTGATTTCATGTACGGCTTCATTCGCGGCAACGATCCCTTCGCGGATTGTTTGCTCGTCAGGGAGCGTATCGCCCCATCGCGTCGCAAAATAGTCTCGTAAGATGTCTACTGTCATGGAGCTGGCGATCTCCCCACCAGCATGTCCGCCCATGCCATCGCAGAGGATATACAAACCCTGTGCCGCGATCGTTTTGCCTTTGGGACTATCTTGACGCTCGATCCGGCTGACAACGCCGAAACAATCTTCGTTGTGGTCGCGTTTTTTGCCTGTATGGGTAGCAGCCGCGTCTTCTAAACCGATCAATTTTTTGGCGATGCCAATTGTCGGTGCATCGTGAGGAATGCTCAAATCACCGGAGGCAGTAGATTGCAGGGGTGCGCTGAGTTGTTTTGGTTCGAGTTCGTAAGCAATTTGCTGAAGCCTGGAGCGGACTTCTTCGACGCGTTCGAGTTCACCACTTTGGATCGATTCGATCAAATTGGCGATCGCGACTGTCGGAGATTTCTGCGCTGATGCGGCGTCAGTGTCAAATCGATAAGCACGATCGCACAATTTTTGCCACATCTGCGCCAAATCAGCTAGCTTGAGGTGGCGATCTGTTTCTGGATACAGACGTTGAAAGCAGATGCGGGCATCTTCATCTAGGAGCAGGTTGCCGATTTCCAATAAGCTTTGGCGCATTTGCCACGGCTCTAACGTGACCCAAAGTTTGAGTGTTTGGTCGAGCCAGTAGATCGTTTGGGAAGTTGGAATGCTAGGATCGTTCCAACCACTACTCAACTGTGTCCACTTACTCCGATCCTCGACGATCGTCACTGTTTTGCCATCATTTTCCCAACTATCGCGGATTGCCGGAATCGTCCCTGGCAAACTGACTTGGAGCGCGATGTATGCCTGGGCAACTTTGGGAATACCCCGATCGTTCCAGAATGCCCATTGACGATGTGTTGGGGCGGGTGCAGCACCTGGATGTCGCGGTACGATATCGTCAACAGGGGTATTTAATGTGACGGGTTGTTGCTCCATCAATATCTCCAAAGGGGAATTACAGAAAGGTTGACGATCGATTACCAGGACTTGGCTAGAGTCAGTCGGTGCGAGCAGTTGGATGACTACCGGATCGAGTAGTCGATATTGACATCGAGGATCGAGATAGGTAGTCGCTACCAATGGTTGGCTGTCTGTCATGCTCGGATCTGTCGAGATCGCCTCCTGCCCAGCGGGCTGAGGCAGGCTATCGGCGCGGCTGGGAGTCGGTGGCGATACCCAGTCCCAAGGACTAGTCTCCAAATCATCAACAATTGTGCCCGCCGCCAAGTTGGCTGGGGCGATCTCCACTGGGCTAGCTTCTTGCACTGGTGACGGCAGATCCCACGGACTCAGCTCGAATTCTGACTGGAGATCGCTGGTGCTAGGAGCGATATCTGTGGGCAACGGTGGCGGTGACAATCGCGCTTGAGCCTGGATGGCAGCTAGCGGATCTGGATCTGAAATCGCTACTGCTGTGGTTGGCTCTGTGACTGTCGGTTCGATAATCGCCTGCCAGTAAGTACCGCTGATTGTTTGGCACTGCGGACAACTTTGGGCATCAACTTCCACATTACTGTTACAAGTCGGACAGATATAATGCTTGAGCGATCGACCACAACCTTGACAAAAGTTGTGGTGGTCTGGATTTGGCGATCGACAGTAGGGGCAGGTCAGCATGGTAGATGATAGCAGTGCACAGATGGATGGACGATCGCCGCATCACAGTTGCGGGTGTTGAGTTGGAGGTGCCATCACAGGCGCAGTTGATGATTACCGCTCGGTACGGCGATGCCAACGGGTGTGGATCTGAGCATTCTCACAGGTTGAGGATTTTTCTCCAGATCTTCACCGCGTTACAAACTAGCTCTGTTGGCTTCACCTCAGAGCCAACTCAACTTGACGGCTCACTTGACGAAGACTACATCTAGTTTGCCATGCACTAGTCGCGGATTGATGCAATCTAGCAAAAATAAATACTCTAATCTCTATACTTCCCATGCGATCGACTCAAATTCACACTCCATCGCCGTGATTTCGAGATTTTTTGCCGATCCTGAGCGATAGCATTGACGCCATTACACACCCACGATCGTACCGTCAACCGATCGCCATCTCAAACATCTGCCAATATACAGCATTCTAGACTTGAGAGCTAATCCTCCCCATTTTGCTGGCTCAACTGCAACTCTCGGCTTACTCAAAATGAGGCGTCAATTGTAACGTCCCCAGTCCCAGATCGTCATTCGATAGGGATTTGGTTTCGAGAAAGGCGATCGTCTCGCGGATGCCAGGATTGCCCCGCGCTTTACCTGTCAGCCCTTGAGCGACGAGCAACCCGCAATAGCCCTGAGTTTTTTTGCTGCGTTGGTGCCACTTTTTGCGAGCTTCGATATGGACGGCACTTTCATGATGAAACTCGCCAAATAGCTGCATTTCCCCATCAGCCAACTGGAGAATACCCAAGTCAAAGCTATCGCCCGCGATCGGATCTTCGCCTGGATTGAAGCAAATCCCCTGTAAGCCGCCAGCTTGTTGAATCCGCTCGATGATTTCGCGAGCTTTGGGGCGGGTGGTTTGGATCAGGATAATTGGCAATCCTTCCCCAGCTTGTCTGACTTCACTGGTTTGATGATAAGTTGCTGACTGCCGAATTGTTTCGACTCGATCCCAGGGCATCATCCCCAAGCTGATAAATGAGTTATGCGGGATCAAGTCTTCGCGAATTTGTAACTCTGATGGATCGAACTCATCATCGCCGCTCATCGCCAAGTGCATCTGGAGCAACTCTTGGGAGAGTTCGGGGAGTGTTTCGACATATATCTGCTCGATCCGATCGAGATCGGGGTTCTGAACTTCGATCTCAGTGCTCAGGCTCGGCAGATCGTCTGCTTGTAATTGCTGCCCAAAAGCGGTGATAAACCCCTTGAGTGCCGCTAAGGCGATTTGAGTCGCGATCGCTTCTGCCTCGTACAGGAAGGGGCGCATCCCCTCCATTGGGTGAATGTTCCCGAAGTTGGGCACGATCTCCGCCGCCGACAAGGCATCCAGATCGCGATCGCGATCTGGCGCGAGGGCGTCGAAAGTCACGAAGATACAATCTTGAGCTAAAAAGGCTGACTCCATCTGAGTCCCTTCGTCTTCATTGAGAGCCATCGCCCGAAACCTTTTGAGGGAATCGACCGATCGATATAGCAATACCCCATACTCCATTCCCAGCATCCCCATCACTGAGACGTAGAATTTTTCGATATCCCACTGATTTAACTCGATCGAGATTGCTTCATAATCAGCTAGCAGCGACCATGGAGCTAGCTCCCAAATTTCACGAGCGGTTGCCCTGAGCAAATCGAGATATTTGCGCGGCAATTTGGGGGCGCGTGCGCCAGCCATCTGGGCAAAGCGATTGAATAATTCGTCGATCACTGGCAATTGGGGCACATAATCGACGATGATGTCTAATTCTTGCAGTACGCCCCGCAGGTAAAATTGTAACTGGCGATCGCGGACGATAATTTTCTCGGGACGTGCTGGCTGGGAGGGCGGTTGTGGTGCTTCCATCGCTTTGATCAGCGTCCTGACGATCGCTTCGATCCCCATCGTCTGGTTGACTACTTCCATCGAGCGCACGACACATTCCACCCCGTCTACCCAGACGATCGATTCCCGTCGCTCGTCATCTGCTAATTCCGCTTCTGCCATCAACTGCGCTACATATCGTCTGTCTCCCTCCCAGACGCTGGGAACTTGAGGGAGTTGTTGAAGCCGTCGCTGAGTGGAAGGACTAATCGCTGTCATAATCAAATTGCACCTAGAAACCTTAGCGTCAGCGGAAAATGTAGAGCTAATCTGGCGACGGTCGATCGAGACGCGTTGGCGTAGCCTACCGTTAGGTAATCGCCACAGCGGCTTGTTACCAAAATTGCCACAGCATTGCCACGATAAGTCGCCACTAGTTATTTACGCCATATCCGCTAAAATCTGAAATATATCTTCATACTAAGTTAGCATCGCTGCCATCCCGATCTTATTCGTTAATCTGTAGTCATGACCTTTCTGGCTAGAGAAGTTAACATAGATTAAAGATGCGATTTATTTAACATCTCAAATTTTCCACTAGATTGTTTACTAGGAGTCGATCGAAGGTCATGACTGAAGTAATTACAGCCAAACCCCCCAGCATCCAAATGACTGACAATGCGCTGACGCATGTACTAGCACTGCGAGCCAAACAAGATAAGGATCTCTGCTTGCGCGTCGGCGTCCGCCAAGGTGGTTGTTCGGGAATGTCCTATGTCATGGATTTTGAAGATCCCAGTCAAATCCGCGCTGATGACGAAATCTGCGACTATAGCGGTTTCAAGCTAGTCTGCGATCGCAAGAGTATGCTCTATGTCTACGGTTTAGTCCTAGACTACAGCGATGCCATGATCGGTGGTGGTTTCCAATTCACCAACCCCAATGCCGCTCAAAGCTGTGGCTGTGGTAAGTCTTTTGCAGTTTAGGAAGGCTTTAGGTTTTAGGTTTTAGCGGATGCGCGCCCGCCTTTGTTCCCCGACGGTTTAGCGAAAAGTGCGTTCTTGGGCTTTGCCCAAGTGAAGCACCTTTTCAAGACAGCGGCGTTTTTATGTCTAGGGTTCCCCCCGAATAAAAAAACGACAAGACAGCGCAACCTTGCAGGCTTTAGGGATTGGAACAGTTAGCAGATCGCTCTGTGGCGATCCAGTCCCAACTTTCATCTCTCAACTTTCATCTCCCATCTCTCAACTCTTATGGCTGAAACGATCGCTCCTGCTGAATTATTTGACAACGCGATTAAGGACTATCAGGCTGGTGAGAAAAGTCCGGCACAGCTATTACCGATTTTCGTAGATATTTGTAATCGATCGCCAAAACTTGATAGTGCTTGGACGTGTTTAGCCTGGTTGTACCTGCTCGAAGATAAGCCCCAACTGGCGATCAAAGCCGCTCAGAAATCGATGAAAATCGATCCCTTCGATGCCCAAACGCGAATCAATCTCGCCGCAGCGATGCTCGAAACCAAACAATCTGGAGTCCGCGAACATATTGAGATGGCAAAAAGTCTCGTTGAGGCTGCTCCAGAAGTTCGCGAACAAGTAGTCGCCAATTTTCAGGATGGATTTGCCCGCAAACCTGACTGGGCAAGTCTCAAACGGATCGAAAAGTTGATATTTGCAGACTAATATTTCGATTATTCATCAGTACGCCTCGTGAATTGTGAACGCCGATCTGGGTGACAGAATTCCCAAGCTATCATTCATCATCTCTAAATATGTTAAACACTAAGACTCAATTAATTGGCTTACAAGCCGACAGGTTTCGCCACCCCCTAGACTTGGAAGCAACTACCAGCCTGCGGAGACTCCCAGGCTTGGATCTATTGGTTCGCAATTTACTCGGTGGTGTCACCGAAGACTTTTTATATCTAAATAATATTGCCGCCAGTGTACTGATTGGCGAACAGCAACTACCCCACATTCACAAATTACTGGTTGAAGCCTGTCAGATCCTCGATCTGGAAGTACCCCAACTCTACCTCAAACAGCATCCAGCTCCAAATGCCTACACGATGGCAGTACGGGGTAAAAAACCATTTATTGTCGTCCATACCTCACTGGTAGATCTACTCACCCCTGAAGAACTCCAGGCGGTACTCGCCCATGAATTGGGGCATCTCAAGTGCGAACATGGCGTCTACCTTACCCTCGCCAATATTATCGTCCTCGCCACAGGCGGATTATTGCCTGGGGTCGGCAATGCGATCGCCCAAAATCTGCAAGCACAGATGTTACAATGGTTACGCTGTGCCGAGTTTAGTTGCGATCGCGCGGCTCTGCTCGTCAGTCAAGATCCCCAGACAGTCATCTCCGTCCTGATGAAACTTTCTGGTGGTTCCCCACTGCTGGCACCACTGCTGAATGTCGATGCGTTTTTGGCTCAGGCTCGTGACTATGAGGCGATCGGGAGTACCGATTTTGGCAAAATGCTTACAACCACCCAAACCTCACAACTCAGCCATCCCGTCCCCGTGTTGCGGGCAAAGGAGATCGATCTCTGGTCACAAACTGATAATTATCAGTCCTTGCTAAACAACCCCAATATGCGTTATGATAAGCAAGCTATAAATACGGCTGGCTGGCGGAATTGGTAGACGCAGTTGACTCAAAATCATCCGCGAAAGCGTGTCGGTTCGAGTCCGACGCTGGCCATTTTTAGCAGGTGCAATCAGCGATTTGCGACATATCAGCTACAGGCATCAACCCCATACACACTGTCACTAAGCCTCGCTGACACCATCAGTTAGACTTGAAAATAAATTACATAGCTTTTGGAGAGATAATCTTCAAGGGTTATTTTTTTGTCCATACTAGGCAACAGTTACAGCCTCACTGTGTGACTGCCATGTGATTGTAGGTGTAAGAATAAGTTACAGAAACCATGCTAACGGAGGCGGCTTCCATTGCCCCTTGCGTCCCCTACCCCTTACCATACGGCGATCCTACGGTATAAATCGCTACCAAATGTTACAGGCAACAGCTAGAGCGTAGTCAGTGTAACAGTTTTGCGATATTCAGCGTGTCCGTAGTCTCACTGATTGACTCTCACAAAGCCACAGTGTTAGATTGATTGCATCGAAACAAACGACACAGCCACCGCCTCCCAGATGGGTTTGAGCAGTTGGCAGTCGAGAGTCGATAAAAAAATGACCGCCACGGAAAACCGAGACAGTCAAACACAAAAAATACATATTCCCATTCTATCAAAGCATTCTTAATTACAGGTTCGGTCGAACCGATTGAGTATTTACACTTAGCGCAATTGTGCTGTTTTACTCCAATCCTGTTACTACTATCACGTAGTTAATTTTGCTGCGAGGGTTTGGGCATTATCCAAAATCATAATGTCAAACATCACTCCACCAATCATCGACGAAACTATTCAGCCAGCCAGAAGATCCAGAGAATTAACAAAACGGGTTTACGTCTCCTTTACCGAAGGGGAATATGAATCGTTAACATCTGCGATTCTCAAAGCATCAGCAACTAAGGGTATTCGCTCTCACTCTTCCCTCGTTCGAGAATTAGCAATTACGCAATTAATGAACGGTGAAACAGAAACCAAAGAAAAAGCATAAAACTATCTGGCTTACTTTTTATTATCGCTGTCATCACTCAATCGCTATTCTAGAATCTACTCGACAAGTTAAACAAACTCGATTATCCATTAGCACTCGCTACTGTCTGCAATGCAAAAAAATCTATTACCCGTTCAAATGATTCTATGGATATTAATGATGGTTATTAGCACCACGTTATCCATTGCCATCATCCAACAAGTCGAACAACGCACTACCCAGCTTCGCATCGAATCTTTAGTTAAATAAGAATTGGTTTGTAAACCAGATTATTGATTATTTCAATAGCAAAGCTTCAGCGTGTCCAAAAATTCACCCTATCACTAACAAAATGTCAAACATTACCCTAACAATCGCATCAGATCGCCTAGACTTTGCAATTGGTTTAATGCAAGGTGCTGCACTCGCTAACCCAAAACTAACTGATAATGCAATCGGGAAACGCCTTGAATTTTACGGCTACACTCCCATCGAGATTATGCTAGCTAAACAATTTTCGCCCGAACGCTTGGAAGCCATTCAAAATCCCGTAGTTAAGGAAGCTAAAAAGCGCGGACGCAAAGCTAAAGCGGTGATTGTCCAATCTGACATAACCATGACTGAATACGAAACTGTCGAAAGCTATGACAGTCAAGATGATGGTTTAGGTGTCTAACCATCATTATCGCGGGAAGTCACTAACCGCATTCACCATCCACCATCCACCAATCAAAATAAACAGAGATGAGTATTAATTTAGACAAGATTGCAATGGCGGTAAAATATTTGCAGTTAAAACAGTTGCAAGTGGTGCGAGAACCTTTTATTGATGGCTTGCAGTTAACGAAAGAGGACGAAAATGTAATTGCGGATTTGATGTCTAAGCAAGTAGTTAAAAGCACATTAAGCTGCTACCTACTTTATTGCGGTAACACTGCTGTTGAGGTTTGCAATTCTTACGAGGATGCTTTAGAACGTCAATCTTTCTATTCCTTCAATTACGATTTAATTATCGATATCATCCCTCACGCAATCCACATTGTATAAAAAATGGAAAACGAACTAGACCAAGTGGATTGGAAAGAATTGGGGAAAGGATGGAACAATCAACCAGTACATCCAGATATGTTTTCAGATAATGGGTATGTAGCAATTAAGGAGGCAAAACCAAAGGGAGCCAAACACCACGAAACACCGCGCCTATACAAAGTTTCGTATAACAGCGAGTATGCAATGTATAAGTTATCCTCTACCCTATTCAGTTTTGCTCGTTATGTGCAAAAGGATAAATTTCTCACAATCATTGAAAAGGTTTGGGAGATGGTAAATGACCAGAATCCAAACTAATCACTCTACTCAAGTTTGGGTGAATCAATACAGTGGGATGGAATGTGATAGAAATGATGCTCATGCAATTTATTTTGCATCATTACTAGAGATGAGGGTGTATCGTTCTTTGCTTGCAATTCCCTTACAAATATTAAGACAGCGGAATTTATTAGTGAAGCCTAAAACCGCGAACTTTCCTCCCATCAATTGGTGTGTTGACTTTCGTATCTACTCCAAATCCAATCCATCACTAGGACACCTAAACATTGAGGCTAAAGGTTTATGCACTGATAGTTTCTTACTACGGCTACAGATGCTCGAATATCATCAACCAGACGAATTTAGTCGCACATTGATAGTTACGGCTAACGGTGATGTAACCGTACCCGCAATATTAAGAAGCGCGGTCTGTAACAAAATGGTGATTAGAGAGCGGGATCTGATTGCTAAATTAATCGAATTAAATTACTAAAGGACAGAAGGACAAAATGGCAATCTTACTTAATGACAATGGCGGTATTTTTTCGAGCTATTATAGCAAGGCGGAATCATTTACCATTTACTTTGACCAAGCTTTGTTAAGCAAAAATGATAAGGGAGGATTGAATTTATATGCTAATGTCACGTCATCAGTTGGTATCAAAATGAAAGTTGATGAAAAATGGATTGACATTCCAAAGGATAAATATCCAATGAAAATCAATTTTACTTTTGCAACTGAAACTAAAGAGAAAGAAATATTGTATGCCACTCAAGCATTGATGCGGTTTGTGGAACAATCCAAAATTGAGCTACCAGCTAAACTGTCCGGTGAGATTGATATAGCACCTGCAAGCCCTGATATTTTGGCTTTCGCATCCACTGGCGAGGGTGATTTGAATCGGCTAGGCGTTAAATTCTTTGGATTAAATGTCTTTACAGGAGAGTTCACTTTAGGAGATGCTCCCAAAAGTTCCGGCGGTGGGAAAGGATACGGCGGTGGCGGTGGACAAAAGCAAGTGGAGATTATCGCAGATCGCGTTGCCTACATTAAAAGTCTAGGTGAAATTAAAAATGCAGCGGATTTATTGGAAGGCTTTATGGCGATTAACACTATTAGCAAAGAAGTAGGGGTAGATCAGGGAATGACGTTTAACGACTTCATTAAAACGATCCTTCGATAGACCATTTGATTTATCGGCGATAATTATCGCCTATATTTATCGCCGATAATCATTTTATCTGAAAGCATACCCCACTTATCGGCAATATGAACGAACTAGAATTTACCGACTATTATCAACTGTTGTCACTACCCACCACCGCTACAGAGGCAGAGATTAAGGCGAGCTACAAAGTATTGAAATCAGATTTGTCTAGCACTCCTAGTCCCGTCTCGACTGCTAAAATTGCATTGTTAGATAAGGCTATTGATACGCTGTGTGATAAGGCGCGGCGGCTTCCGTACGATACCGAATATGCTGCCAACCTTGAAAAGTATCGCGTCGCTAGCGCGCCAAAATACAAGGATTTCACCCATTTTCGCTTAGACTCTCAAGATTCATGGCAATCGCTGTTCGACGCTTCTCTACCCGTTGGCAAGCTCTTGGAATCAATTCTAAACCAACTGGTATTGTTGCCAGAGGCAGAGCTGCAAGTGCCCGTAATAGCGGCGTATATGTCAGTTCCTACCGCGCTTACTAACACTATCCCTATCCTATTTTGTAACGGAGCGTCTGGGTCTGGCAAAACTCAGATTTTACAATTGTTACAGGTAGTTTGGAATTTGAAAACTATCCTCACTAGCAACACAACTGGGGTGGCGTTACGCAACGATATCAAAGCTTTCAAGTTTGAAGATCCTGAAAATTCAGCTTACGAGAAAGTGGTGCATGGCGTAGTTTTTGACGACCTTTTACCGAATCAATTTACGCTAAACCCCTACCTCTATGCTCTGCTTAAAGCTGGGTATAAACGTGGTGCGGACACTATTAAAATCGCTGATAAGGAAGGCAAGAACATCGAGTTTAGAGTTTATGGTGGAAGGGGATTTAGCAGTGTCACCCCGTTCGATTCGATACCGGAATTTAGCGAGTTGAGGCGGCGGATGCTGACAATCCGAACCATAGCAATGAGAAATGCCAGTGTCCTCAATCCAGACTCTATTGGCTGGGGTGGTTTACATTCTAAGCTAAAAGATTTTTGGCATGAAGATAGTAATTGTGATGACTTTTCACGCTGCTATCGCGTCCTGGAAAATCGAGCATCTAAAAATAAGCTACCCTTCCACTCGCACCATTCAGCAATATCAGGTGCCCTACTTGCTGCTGGTTGCTCTACTGGGGTGTGGAGTGGCACAGATGAAGCGATTGAATGTGTGGGTAAGTATTGGGAGTGGATTGGATTGAAGCGCGAGTATATGGAATCATCCACTATTCGGGAAATTAAGGCATTCATCGACCTGGAAATTAACGCCTCCGTAATGCACGGTAGACCGATTATGTTCAGTGGGAAAAAGTTAAATGGACACTTGGAGATGTTGAAAAAAGAAGGGCATCTAGACACACTCCTTACCACTCCACAACTAGCGGACATCATGAAAGGGATGGGATATCGATTAATTAAGGGCACTTGGGAGAAACGTGACAATTAAAAATGATGAATTGTTGACGGGATTTAAAGCTGAGCGAGATTATATTCTTGTTCAAATTGATGAGTTAGAAACTCGCATTCAAACAGCCATAACAAACAGCGACCCAAATCATACGGGTTTACGACGGGAATTAAAAGAGCTAGCTTTGCTATTGAATAACGGTTACGGGATGTTGCGTGAATGAGTATATGTCATGTTTTATCAGCTTATTGGAAAGCGAGAATAATAAGGGATTTTATAGACGGGGAATCAATGTACTCACTTACCGAACTTTATAAGATACCCATGTTAGACATCGAATACATCATTAGAGAGGCATTAATGTAATGAGTCATTATCGATGGAGAGTAGTTAAGTTTTTTACAGATGAATTGTTGAAACTAGACCGACACACTAAGGGGCTGTTTGTTACCCGCAAAGCGGCAATTGCCTATTGTGAAGTGTTAGGCAAAACTAAACAAGTAAATGAGCTATTTGCAGTGGAGAGAATTAACAATGATTAAACACGGCTTGTATTTGACAATTGACCAATTGAAACTGGTAGAGTCATTGATTGAAACTACTTTCCAGTTGGAAGGTGTGGATGACACAATGGCAAGTAAGATGAATGATTTATTAGATGAAATTGTTGATTTAATTGAATTAGTGGAGGAAGATTAGAAATCAGATGTGTTTAGAGTTGGTTGGTGATTCGTTAGGTTCATTATCTGTTGATTATGATGTTGACTACGAAGAAATAGAACAATTGCTGAGAGAGTATTTTACAAGTGAAACTAACAGAAACAAACGTAAGCGAACACTGGCAAAAAAGACTGATTGAATCACTATACAACTTATGGCTTGAAGGTAATTCAATCGCTGATATTGCGCGTAGATTCGGAGTCCAAGAGTATACAATCGAGTGCATTTTAAGGGAGATAGTCAATGGCAACCAGTAAATAAAGCTACAAAAATAAACCCCTATAACCTTAAATGGCTGTAGGGGTTTATTTTATTAATGCAATCTAACGCAATACATCTGCCAGCACTGGCTGAATCCATTCGGTCATCGCTAATTTAATCGATTGTACCGAGGCGGTGGACAGGCAGAGAATGACTAGAATTGATGCTAAGTGAACATTGCGAGATAGCTTTCGTGTTGGTAGCAAAACCGTCGCTGGATCGTCTGAGTATTTCATAGGTTCCCGTCTCTTTCATTCTCTCGTTTACTTGGTGGATAATTCGATTCCGATCTCTGCTGCAACACTCGTCCACTATACAAGCCGATTACCGATCCAGTGTATAGTTCAAATAGCTTATCCTCTAAGTTGGGACGATTAAAAACGTACCCAGTGGCGAGAATATTTACACCTGAAATAGAGAGAACTATCAGCTTGTCAATCGGAATAGATTTAAAATTTTCAAACATTGGAAGGAGTGTGAACTGAGATAAAATAATTATCGGCGATAATTATCGCCTATATTTATCGCCGATAAATCAAATAGTAGAGTTATACGGCTACGCTACTATCAATTGGCTGAGTTGGTGCCTCAATATAGGATGGCATTGGTGGGGTCAAAACTCCATTAGTGGTAACCACTACGGACAATTCAGCGGACGCGCTAGAGATTGCCCACACAGCACAACTCGCAAACTCACGGGGAATTTCGACCACACTATTTAGCCCTGTCATCGCATAACTGTAGCCAGATACAGAGAACCATTCACTAGTCCCAAAGACATCAAAAGGAAACGATGGTGGTTCGCTTTCAGTTAACCAAATGTGGACAGGCGCGTCAACGACCGAGGTAAGGATAATCCCAGTGTTTGATTCGTTGGCAGCTACACATTGATAAAACTCTTGAGGATTCATCAACACATTGGACTTAGAAATAATTGGAAATACTCTAGGCACAGGTGTCCCTGTCTCGACCACGGCGGTCACAATTGGAGTGATATCTAAAGAGTTATAAATTGACATCTTGCTTATTTTCTTAGCAGGTTTGGGTAGTTGCAGTAAGGCGGTAATTGGTGATTTATTCGGATTATCTAATCGCACACTGAACGGGTAAGGTTTAATGTTTTCAATTAGAGTGAGGGATGGTTTAGTGTCACCAATATTAAGGGCAAATACGTCATCATCAATATTCTCGTTATAAACCACCGTTAAAGTAGGGGAAAGTATTTGAGTCTGAATTGCTTTATTAGCTAAAAATATTTCAATCTTTAGCCGCAAAACGTCCGAATCAAACACCTTACCCTCAAACTTATAACTGGCATTACCCCTACAGGATCGAGTGATAGATTGTTGCCAGTCATTGTTCATTGTTATCTAGCTGCGATTGCTGCTTTGTCTCTTAGCGGAAACAGCTGTTGTCCGATCTTCACTAATTGCGGTGTTTTTTTCCACGTAGCGATCCAGCCTAGGATATCTAGATTACTGGCATCCAGAGGCACGTTAACTGTAATGAATTTTTGCACTAACGCCTTAGTTAGAGCGCGGCTACGTCCGGTTCGCCCAGTTTTTTTACCAGCGGTGGCGGTACGCCGATCTTGGAATTGTCGTCCGTATGAAACGTAAATTTTCTTACATTTCATGTCACTGATTTGTTTTGCACCTAGCAACCTTCCATTTGTTGTTAGGATTGCAAATGGTTTATCCATCAACTCAATACCGCATTGTGTAGCAGTTTTGGGAGTCATATAAACTAGGCGGGCGCCTTTCAGTTTGGTGACATAGGAGAAAGCGGTATATTTACGAACGGCGGTGGCGGCAATTGCACCGTCTTGCGCTTTGCGGGCTTGATTCTTTCGCTTTTGTTGGCTGAAGCCCGCTGCATTTGCCTTCTCTTTTCTAGCCTCTAACTTAGCAAATGCCGCGTCTCTTTTAATCTTTAATTCCGCCGCTGGATCGGGCGCGGTATTATCAATTACTACTAATCCTAATTCTGCCATTTTGTAACCTATATACAGTATTCATGTAAGCGACCACTGCTTTATTTTTTATGGAAAGCGTAAACCATACCTCTAAAGTAGATTATCGGCGATAAATATAGGCGATAATTATCGCCGATAAATCACTTATACCCCTTGTTGTTCGTCAACAATGGTCAGAAGGTCATTGATTTTGTAAGTTGTCTCACCAGTGATAGGATCGAGGTTTTCAATCATCAAATACTGGAGCGAGTGCTCAATACCACCGTCCGAGTTGTCGGTGATGGATACCAAACCAGAAGGATCTGCTAGGAAAATGTTAGGTTGTAACAAGTCGTAAGCGAGTTTGCAGGCATGGACTAGGAGATGCACGGCTTCAGCAAGTGAAGGACAGCCCGCGAGATTCCCAGTAGTTGGGACAACCCAGTTGGCGTAAGGTTCCACATAAGTGGCGAACATGCTTTCAAATTTACTGGTAGCAACGTTGTAAGATTTAGTCGCTAACAAGGTAAATGTGTTGGTACGTAGTGAAGCCTCTGGGTCGTTAAGAGTGTCTAAAAGCGGCAAAGGCAGCGCGGCGTTAGCTGCATTGTACGAAACTAGGGCTTTACCATATCTCGTAATTGCCTGATTTGTAGCGGATAGTAACGATGTACCAACTAGAATGCTGTCACCGCCGTCGAACTCTGAATACTTAGTGTTGCCAAAAGCTGCTGCCATGATTTTAAATGCTTATTTTGATTAAGTGGAATGTTTGCGGTGTGGGTTTTTGTCCCGATGCAATCAATCTATAATCCGCTCTAGCAAAGGTCAACATCTATTTTTTTCGCCTCTATAGATGTCAAAAAATCCTTGCTTAAAATCTCTGCTATCAAAATCCATAGCTAAAAAATATAAATATAGCTATTGCACACCTATGGATATGATGCTACATTAGCGGGTATTCAATGGCAAAGCTAAATGAAATCCAACCTAACGCTACAGCAATCAATCCGATTCACGAACCCAGCTCAAAAATTGTGGTATGCAGCACACGTATTACTAGCGGCATCCACCAACAGTCCAGCGATCAAAGTTCGGGACGCTGTCCCTGCTGTAGTGGCTAAACCCGCTGTAGTAGCACAAACCGCTAAGCCTGCAAGAGCAGCTAGCGCGCCTGTCTTAGCCAGTGCGAATACCGTAGGCTATGCTTTTGGGGCACTCTACCTCAACAGTCCAGCCTACCCAATCGGCACCGCTATTCCCGCTATTTCAGCAAAACCAGCTAGCGCGGCGGTTGCTGCTGTGCCTGCTATTGTGGCTGTCCCTGCTGTTGCTGCAATCACTGTTCCCGCTGTAGTGGCGGTCAAGGGTTACGAGGATGCAATTACGATTACCCAATCTGCTACAGAGCTAACGGTAGTAGTAGAGCTACCCACAGCGCAAAACGTCGGTCTGGCTGGGTCTAACAAGCTGGTAATCGGGGAAATTACCCCTAGCAATCTTCAAGCAACAGCATGGCTGGATACTCTAGCTACGCCTATTGGTACTAGTGGATATTCGTACTTTGGGGTCGATCTTGCTACAGATACTCTAGAGCAATTCTTGTATAAAAATGCTCTACTTTGCACTCATACCATTGCTGATGTTGTTCGCAATGTTAACGGCTCAATGATTAGCTGCAAACGGATCGCAGTGACGATGGCCCCGATGGCTGGGTTCGATCCATTATCAGATTCATTGCAACTGGATAAGATGACCAACGTAACTGTTACCGTAATGACACCAGAACAAGTACTAGCACAAGCAATCGCTCTTGATGTAGTTGAGCAAGAAGCTTGGATTACTAACGGTCGGAACAACGAACAGATTCCTTATGCGATTTCTGAGGCAGATGTAGCACTATTTTTTAGTGGCACCAATGATCCAGCATGGAGAAGCATTCCATTAATTGGCTCTACTTGGTTTAGCGTTGCGGCGGTTGAAATTGTATTAAATTACCTAAATCAAGCCAACCTAGATTATGGGTATACGCAATCCGACCTAACAGTAGGATCGTATGATTTCCCTAGGCTAACAATCGGCTTGTTTCAAGTTAACTAAATTTAAAGTAGGGTTTATAGCCCTACTTTTTTTCATATGACACAACCAATATCAGATTACCTCATAGACCAATTTGGGAATCCCGATCCTTATGCCCCACCAGTACCAAAGCCAGATCTACAGCAATACGATAACTATCAAATACACGATTTATATTGCACTGATTTAATTTTCTCGGATAATCAAAACGTTATTTTTCAACATTTTTTAGCGGTAGAAGCTGCTAGTCCACTAGGGAATATTCTGTGTGATTTTACTGCGATTGCAATTGCGCACCCTTAATTATCATGCCAGTAACGACAGATGCCAACCAGTTTATCGGGAATTATCAAGTTTTAGCTGGTGGGGTTCCCGTTACCTACCCAGGGCTTGATATCGACGTTGCCCAAGCTTACATCACTCCTTTTGTCGGTGGTAACCATGCTCAATATTTGACCAATTTAGGACAATTACAAGGTCGAATAGTTGCCCCTACTGTTTACACAGATATAAATAGTAGTTACGCTTACAGCTTGCGAAAATCTGGGTATACCGATTTATATATGATTCCAACTGAGATTGTATATTTGCTGGTATATGTTGGTAGTGGCGTAACTTTTCAATTTCAGGGTGGGCAAGCTAACGAAGGATCGTGGCTGTCTCTTAATGTGCCTTATCAAATCGATCCAGCGTGGGGCGATTACTACGAGCAAGCTTTTGTAGTTCGTGCCGATGTTTACGGATCTCCTGGTAATAGAATTATTGACGCGCCTTGTTATCGAGATTTAGTGAGTGGGTATAGCCTAGATAATCGAATCATCCCAGAAAATCCCATTGTTATACCTTCCGTGTCAAAAGAGATAACCCTTAGTTATTACCGCCAAAATAAATTAGAATCAATACCTGATTTAAAATCTATTTGCTGGATGAGTTATAAGTGTTCTTTGATTAAAAATATTCCTTACACTCTACCTATTAATGATTGTGTGCTGGGAACTTTATACAGCGACGATCCACAAACTTTAGCTGACCTTGTGCAGATTCCACCCGTGGCAGGGGCTTACGACTGGATAGATCTGCTACCTCAATCTATCACTAGCTTATTCGATTATTGGATGACGTTATATGATGCTAGAAACACAACTTTACCTGCCTTGAGCCTTGTTCCCGTATCTAGACAATTGCATAAAATAGCTGCAAATAATGACGTATGGAACAATGCGAACTTAGCAAGTAATGTTGATGTCAATCCCGATCCATTGCATCCGATGTTTATAGTTGATGATGTTCGCGCCTATGACTGGCATATTGCACCACAAACCGAAGGAATAGGTACATTAATTATGGATTCCCCGCGCACAATTGAAATACACACAGCGTTAAATGCTAGCCAATATTTATTGGAGACGCCAGAAAATATCGGCACTGGGACAGCGCAAAATCCCGAAACTCCCGCTCAACACAAACTAGATTGGTATATTCTTAATAATCCTAAATTAGTGTCGGTGTGGAAGGCGTTGGGTAGAGACACTTTTGTTAACAATCGCATTAAGAAAAATGATAACCGAATCACTAATATTGGATGGTATGTAGAAAATATCGCCAGAGTGCTAGGGTTGAGGTTTGATGACGATGGTAGGATTGATAGCCAACTGGAGGAATCTAAATATTTACGCCAAATTTTTGACAATCTTCAATATGACAGGCAGGCATATTCTAAAAATTCATTCGGCAAATTTGGGCGATTGACTCCACATCTCTCTAATTCAAACGGTAGAGATAGTTGGGATAAAGTGGCGGATATTCCCCAGATGATCGAGGCGTGTTTTGAACATGTGAATAGGTCTGTGGGGATTCAACAAGGTACTGAAATTAGAGTACGGAATCCTACCACGGACAAGATTGACTACTATCCTAACCAGTTGGCAATGCTGTTAGACATTCACGCCAAAATTACCGAGATGCAGCTTAACAGCAAGCAGAGTTTTAATTTGCTGTATGTGATGTCTCATGAATTGAGGGAATTGTGGAGTGGTGTGGGTATCCCCATGGTTTATAAGACGCTGTGGAATAGGTACGGGGAAATTCGGAGTATCGGTCATCAAAGTGATAAAGGGTCTATCCTGACACACCTAACCACGCTCAAAATTAACGTAGGTATTCTGGTAGGCAACCTAATCGCTAGACCCAAAGATCCCCGCAATCCTCTAGAGCGTATTTTCAGCAAAAAAAAGAACGAGAAATAAGGGGTTCCCTTTACCTTTTGAATTATTGCCGATAAATATCGCCGATAATTATCGCCGATAAATCAATTATCTCTGAACTTGCCCACTTATCGCCGATAATCCACATTATTCATGATCTACGATTCCACCTATTTTGATAACTGTAATGGCGTAATTCCCCAGATAGTGCTGTCATCCTGTCTGCTTCAGGCAGGCAACGAAAGAGCGGCATTATATAAAAATCAACTCACCACTGACAATTCTCAAACCACTACATTCTCATTCGATGGGGACTTTCTCACCATCAATGGAGTGTTGCCACTGGCAGAATCAAGCTATCTAATCACCAAACCATCTCTAATTAGCCGAATAGGAGCTATTAACAGCGAGAATGCCTCAATGTTTAGCGATATCTTAGGTTTGCCTGTAGCGGGTTTTGACCCTAGGCCCGGATTAACGCCTGTAGTGGTGCCTCTAATTGCCACTAATCTATCCAATGGTATTTTAGTGTTAGAGAAACGTCTAGCCTACCTGCTGCTGCTACAACAAAAACGCAACTATTTAATTCAGCTATACAACTATTTAAATTACACTCGACTTGCTAGCGAATTGGTGCGTACACGGAACATAGCCACTCCAATCATAGGTGAAGTGGTTCCGGCAACCGCCACAACAACAGGCGGCACAGCCACATTTACAGGCGCGGTAATTGGCACGGTGGGATGGGATTACACTTACGAGATAGACCCAATAGTGAGGGTGGGTAGCATTATCGGCACTTGCCTGAGTAATCTATATACAACATATCCCGATTTATATCGTCTGTTGCCAACAATTAGCGGACTAAGCGATCTCTCTGACTGGGTAGTAGCAGAGATGCAAAAACCCGATCCAATCCTCTTACCTCCCATCGATTTTAATTTATTAGTTGATAACATTGCAGACACAATCAATGAAGCACGGCAACAGCCCGCACCACGAGAGCCGCTGGGAGTTGTAATGAATGACAATCAATCTGATGTATCAAGCACTATTTCAGGTTTAGTTAGTAACGGCAACAACAATGTAGAAACACCTTCCAATACTTTTAGCGAGACCACAAATGATGCCAGAGCCTTATCAGAACCGTCAAGCAGCAATACATCACCACTAACCCCAGACCGCCCCAACAATTCCTTACCCCCTTGCTAACCTATGCTACCTACTCAATACTTACCAGTGGACAATCAATTACAAATCAATATCAATCAAGTTAGAAATGATGGCAGCTTGAGTTTTGCTCTAATCTTGAAAGTGGATAAAAACAAACATTCTCAAGGTAATAATTTAATTGATTCACTAGTTCTTACAGAATTTGACGTTACAACCCTATTAGCTAGCGATATAATTCCCCCGTTCTAATGAATTGGATTGACCCAAACGTAGCATCTTATTATATTCCCAAAATAATCATTGATGCTCAAACCTACACTCTAACGCAACAATTGAATATATTAACTAAATATAGTTATGAGCCTAAATTTGCTAAATCACTATTATTTTTTATTCAGTTATTTCAACTGCCTAATATAAATCTTAGTTATGATTTATTCAATTTTATCCCTTTATCCAGAGATGAGATTGTAGGGTTAACGGTTTATACAAATACATTTGACACCCTAATGACTAATAAAATCACACTTAAATCGTTTCACATTAAATACACTCCATGACTCAAACAGCATACGATAGTAATAAAATCGCTATTAGAGCATTATCTAGGGGAATTGGTACTAAATTATTCAATCAACAAGTGGTGGAGAGATATGGTGACAACACCGATTTAATGGATGCTTGCAAAATACAAGACTGGGACACAATGCCTGAAATGGTGTTTAAACAGTTAACCTATTTTTTCACCTTATCTAACTTCACTCCTGTATTTGAGGAAAAAATACATTTAAGAAATAAACCATTGGCTAAAGATAGAATTGCGTACCCTTGGATGATGATTCATCTGAAATTTAAGGAACGGTATATAAAAGTGGATGGAGTGCTTAAACCAATTGGACAGCGTAGGATAAAGATTAGCAATATCGACCCAGCGAAAATAGACAGTGAATCTATAGCTAAAGCGTTTAAGGACGTGTTTATGATTTACGGTAACAATTATTGCACTTATAATTTCAATAATGGTAAGGAAATAAGATTAGAACATGTAAGCACTCAAGCAAAAGGAATTGAATTAATAAGTTTATTCTTACCATTCACTGACACCACTACTCATCAAAAAGGAGAAATAGCAGATAATATTCTAACTGTTAGCAAACCTAAAAATACCCCTAAAGTAGATACAACTGGATTAAAAGGATATGTTTATAAAATCACTATTCACGAGAGACAAGGTAAGAAAGTTAACCAAATTTTTAGAGTGATGATTGAGAATGGGTCAAGAGACTAATGGTATAGCTATCTATATCATGTATTACCTATAACGTATTTCATTATGCAAGAGAGATAATACACCCTATAGACACACACGATAAGTAAGTAATATATATAAGTAAGTAATATGGCTATACTACCCCTTTTAAAGAAATTCTTACCTCGGCCTAAAGAGATACCAGATCTACCCGATCTGATGAATGAGGTTTTGAATAGTGCTAGGCAAATACTTCCCCCTGCTACTTTCAAACTACTTGATGAGATAGAGGATAAACAAACTAAAGATTTAAAAGATTTAAAATGTCAGCTTGATAAGGAAAGCAAAGTAGGACAGGATACTCAATGTGCTAAGGGAAGTAGGGATGCTGATTATCGCGAATCTTTGCAACTTAATAAATTTGCTAATAAGCCGAAAGAATTAAAGTCATCACCTAGAAAGATACCTTTTAAATTTCCAGAGAGAGGATTGATTAAGGGGAGTAATTTAAGCAAGTCTAAGGTGAATCAAAATCAAGATATAAGGGAGGGTAACTATACAAACACTATAATTAAATTTCAAGTTCCCCCATCTCCTTTTGATGATGACTTCGATCCGAATAATCCTAATAGCACATTGGGGAATAAAGCCCTTTTGTTCGACGTGAATGGTAGGGTATTGAAAACTGCCAACAGTATCGCTAGAGATGGTAGAGCGTTAGATATCAGTTCTAATTTAGCTGCATCCACTCCTATTAGGTTGCAATCCGCTAACAAGAAGAATGCTCCCAAAACTGAGATTAAAAACCTAAAGGATGCAATTGATAAAATGAAGGGCACTGGGGAGATAAACAGCCTAGCAAGCTTATTTGCAGCGATCACGGGTATGGTAGCGATTATTGCAGTGGTAGCTGTCCTAGTGCCTTTATCGTTCCTTACTGTAGCCCTTAACTGGCTTCAAACTGTCACCACTATGTTCACTAATGTCAACAATATTGTCACCACATACCTGTCCATGACTGATGCAGGATTGTCTCTATTCGGATATCCCAAATCCACCGACAAGATTAAAAAAACTGTCAATGGTATTGCTTATGGATTATTTGGTAAGGAAAATTATGAGCAAGCTAAAGCGGCGTTCGCGCAAGGGATTCTCAATTTAACAAGCATGACTAAATTACTAGAGAAAATAGAAAGCGGTAGACGTGGCACCAATAGCAAAATCGATGAAGTGGCATTTAGTCTGGGCACCGCTAACAATGCCTTGAAAGAAGGTGGGCTTATTCCACCTGACAGCCCTTGGAATCAATACAGCGAGAAAGTGGATAAGTTTGTTGATGCACAATCTAAGGCATCCACCGATCCAGATTTAAAGGAAAACATTCAAAAGCTTACCAGTGAAATTCAAACAAGCGAGGAAGTAGACAAAGAGATAAAGTCAGAGACTGAAGCAAGGGATAAAATCGTAGCTCAGAAACAGAAGGAGGTTGATAATATAAAGAATTTGGGATTGGACGTAAAACCATTAATTGAGAAACAAATAAATGAAGCGAGAGAATGAAGCGATGAAAAATGAAATAATGACCTTTGCAAATAGGCGACAATATTTAATCGACAACCATGAACTATTTAAAAAAATGGCTGTAGAAGAAACTGAAGAATATGATATAGATTCAATTCTCACATATCTTACATGTTCCAGTGAATGGTTTATGTGGGAAGCTGATACCTTAACCGAATACTACGAATACGATAGATATACTCAGTATGAAGCGTGGCATGTTTTTATCGATGGAAATACCGTGTATGAAATTTGGTGGATTATTGACATTGCCACTGGTAAAGTAGTTTATGAAATGATAGATAAAACCGTTTGTACAACATGAAGATAATCAAACAAAATAAATCAGCCGGACAAATATTGTTTGAATCATATAACTCTAATAATACTGGGGAAAAAAGAAATGGAAGGTACGTAAGAATATCGAATGATTATCTCCCTGTCACTTGGAGAGATTTATCAAAGGGAGACAAATTAAACTGGGAAAAAATAGCATCATCCACCGATTCACTCATATATCAAAGAGGATAAAACATGTTTGACTTACAGTATCAGATTGACAAATTACATAACTACTCATCATCGTTCGCAAACTTGGATACCACTACCACGTATTTTAGCCAGCGTGATAACTATACGATGCCTCACCGTACTTGCAACAGTTCGGCTAACGCAATGTACCTTGATTGGTTAATGGCGGCTACAACAGGCAAGAGGCTAGGTGGGGATGATGGGTATCTGCGAAAAGTGCTAAGCGTTGGAGACACTATCTATCATGAGAACCAAACCGTCGCGCTTAAATCCTATGGATGGAATACTGTGTGGAATGTTGTCGCAAACATTCGGGAGGATCGAGATATCCTCAGATCCTTGGTTTGTAGCGGCATCCCTGTTGTGGTGAACATCTTGCACAGAGGCAGGTTAGAGGCTCCGAGAGGTGGGCATATCATCCTGTTGTGTGGATGGCTATCGGATTCGATGGAATGGTTAGCGCAAGATCCCTATGGCAGTCTGAGAAGCGATTACCAGGATAGCAATGGTCGCCTCAGCCGGATATCTGGTAGGCAGTTCAACATCCGCTGGCAAGGTGGATTCAGAACTCTGGCTTAGACAATATTGCCGATAAATCACGTAATCTCTCAAGCATTTAATTTATCGCCAATAAATATCGCCAATAAATATCGCCAATAAATAGGCAGATGAAGGGAAGCCCACAGCCAGAGCCAAAATAAAAAATACCCCACCTATTCAATCAAGAGCAGGTGGGATATTTTGGGTAATCAAGCTAAATCTCGTTTACCACTTATCTAAATATTGGATAATTACCTTAATTAGGTCGTCGTGATTCCGTTTCAAGTGGAGAGGCGTATATCCAATTTTGATGATGCAAATAGAGTCACGGTAGAGGTAGACTGTCCCAGCTTGAGAGATTGTCACGGCTAGCCTGTCGGCGTCATCACCCACACCGCTATCGTGCAAAAATTCAATTTCACTAATTCGCGTCGCTTTTGATATTCCGCTAATGATTTGTAAGTCTGTCATTTAACTTGATTCTCCTGATAGTTGTAGATCGATTGCTAATTGTTCAAACTCAATACTGGCTAGATAGTTGTCGATCCATTCCAGTAGGTTGGTACGGTTGTCTAGCTCATCTAAGGCGTCCTCTAGACTCATTGCGCTACCCCCAGCACTATATCGGCTACCAAGCATAGAACCATTCCCCGATACTCACGCGAGTAGGATTTGTCTCTGCTGATTTTGATGAGTGAGTCTACTAGCTGTTGTTCTGACGTGGTTAGGTGTGCCATTGGGTATAATTGAGGTAATGTTTATTTTGATTGAGTGGTAGCGGCTTAGTGTCCTTACCGCTTTTTTATTGGCTAATTGTCTGTATATTCGGCAAAGTGATTAGTAGGAATTTTTTTATCCATATCGATAACTTTTACCCACGAACCATTTAAGCCGATAACCCGCTTTTTCGTAGGTTTGTTGTCAACAGCGAAAAAGCTGTTAGCCCAAAGCATTGCGTAAACTGGTCTACCCATTAAAAGCCTATCTTTGACTTGTGCTTTATTTAGTATCATGATAATCACTGTGCAAGGTTAACTGGAAAGCTCCACATCACTCGCTAGCTCTAAGCCTCAGTCGGTGTGTTTTGCTTGCCATGTGTCCATTATGTTCTGAATTGGGAACAATGAATGTGATATGGATCGAGTTTTGACGCGATCTCAATCAAGCTTTTAAATTGACCTTTTGGGCACACTATATATATGGACATAGACTTACTCGCAGATTTAAGGCAACAGCGCACTAGCGGCTTGTTAACAGGTGGTGGGTATGTGCTGGCAGCTTGTCAGGTGTTAGAGGTAGATATCGCCACAGTGGATCGCAAGTGGCTAGCATCCCAGTTGGGGCTGAGCTATCAGGCAACTCGATCTACGATTGCTAGACTGAAGGCTAAAGGCTTGCTGTGACGTAAATCACGGCTGGAAGTTGCGCAAGGTCACGAAAGGAGAGTGATACCTCCACTAGCAAGTCTTGAACCGCAACACCTTACATTCCCACCTAAAACTAATTATCAGCCACCCTAGACCCATTTAAATTGTAGTAGTGATAGCGGTCATATACTACTGGTGATGGTTGTCACTGGTGGGCTTCTCAAGCATTTGATTTATAGGCGATAATTATCGCCTATATTTATCGCCGATAAATGCTAGCGGTTGCGAGTGAGTGCAGATTCAATCGATTTAATCCGCTCATCCACACCGATCCAACGTTGGTAGATTTTGACGTGCATTGCGATATCATGGCCCATCGATGCTGCCATATCCATTAGCTCTATCCCCAGTATCCGACCACGGATAGCATAAGCATGGCGCAGGGAATAGGGTGTTAACGG
This sequence comes from Chamaesiphon sp., assembly GCF_041737865.1. Lineage (NCBI taxonomy): Bacteria > Bacillati > Cyanobacteriota > Cyanophyceae > Gomontiellales > Chamaesiphonaceae > Chamaesiphon > Chamaesiphon sp. Next base: position 81,617 of record NZ_JBGSQZ010000140.1, on the reverse strand, counting down.
AAATTTGTGAGAGCGGAAGTAATCGCTAATAGCGGAAACTTTCCGACTGAGAGCGTCGGACTTGAGCGGTGGGTACATTGCATTAGGCAGGTCGAACAACTGCACCCAGTCGGCAAAAATGGGAGCTACCCACCTGTCTCCAGTTTTCAGTCCATCAGTAAGCGATTCATCCAGACACAGCCAGTAGCTTTTGTCAGCCCGAAAGCTTTTGTCTAAATCGATTGCGAACAGCTCTTGTGGTCTGAGTCCGTAACTCGCTAGCACTGCGAACAGCCAGCGATAGCCTAGTACTGTAGCGTCGTTACTGCGAGGGTGAGCCAAGATGCCCTCGAACGACTTGTAAGTGGCTAAGATTAGTTCGTCACTGGGAATCTCCCGCCGCGCTGGCTTTGGTCGCTTACCGATATTTTTGAAGTTAAACGAGATGTTGTATATGGTGCAGACTATCGATAGAGTTTCCCGTAGCCGGAATCGCTTATCAGTACCTTCGGGATCCAAAGCCAGTAGAGTATTTATCGCCTTGCCATCAAATATAGTGTCAGGCTCTAAGGGGTGGCGTTCATCCATCAACCGCAATTGCACTGTGTATCGCTTCAGGCTGACGGCTTTTTGCCTGTCGGTACTGGTAGTGTCCCCACTCCGATACTTCAGCCACAGATCGGGAAAGCCAGCGATAACAGCTTGCCACGTCAGAGGCTTAGCACTATCTGGCATTTTGCCTATAATTTCCGACTGATACCAATCTTCTGTATATAGTCCATCCCGAACAGCGTTACCAATCTTAAAGGCTAAACGTCTGGCTGTTTCAATGCCATGGGCGGACATTTCCACATCTTTAGGTGACCGATCTTTCCATTTTCCAGGTGCTACAGCGTAACGTATATTCACATTCTTCCCCTTAACTTGTAGCGTTACTTTATATCCTTCATACTTCAGATCCTCGTTAATATTGGTGATATTATTGAGCAGCCCTTGTCGTCTTCTTTCCGACATTCCGTCGTAGCTAAGGTCTTTTCGGTCAATCTGTGGGACTGCCATGTGATTTTATACGTATTTGTACTGAGTACTGCCAAGCATAGCAGGTTTTAGCCTATTTCCACATGGTCGAGTCCGACGCTGGCCATAGCAGCGATTGACAGACCCAGTTTTATTCCGGTTGGGTCTACTAAAAAACCCGACTTCTTTAACAGAAGTCGGGTTTTTTGGTTGGGTTGCGGTAGGCGGTAACGCAATCACCAAGCCAAAAAATTTGTTAAGGAATTATGAGATCCCAGTCCCACCCGATGGGGATCGCATATAGTGGCTAGGAGAGATGCCTCAAAGTAGCTGTCTATAATCGATCGCCGGATTAAATCATTGGTGTAACCGATCGAGATGAGCATCGCCAGCATAATTTGTTAGATTAACAGTTAATGTTGCCATTGGCGATCGTTGCAATCGCGATCGCGGATCGTCTGTCATGCGGCAACGTCTGTGAGAATTTTCGACCTATTCGCCTACATTTCAAGCGTCCCGAAATATATTAATTAATCTATCGGGTGCATCCCGATTTAAATGCCTATGAATAGCTTTCCCTGGCTGACAACGATTATCTTATTTCCAGTCCTCGCATCCCTCGCCATTCCGGTCATTCCAGACAAAGATGGGCGGACAGTGCGGTGGTACGCCCTGATTGTGGGCTTACTCGATTTTATCTTGATTGTCTATACATTTGCCAATCACTATGACATGCAGAGCGATCGGTTACAACTGGTCGAGAGCTATGCGTGGGTACCCCAGCTAGATCTGAGATGGTCGGTGGGCGTAGATGGTCTCTCTATGCCGCTAGTTTTGCTCACAGGCTTTATCAGTACGTTGGCTATCTTAGCAGCTTGGCCTGTGACCTTCAAGCCCAAACTATTTTACTTCCTGATGTTGGTCATGTACGGCGGACAAGTAGCTGTATTTGCCGTACAGGATATGTTACTATTTTTCCTCGTCTGGGAACTCGAACTGATCCCAGTCTATTTATTCTTGTCAATTTGGGGCGGAAAGAAGCGATTGTACGCTTCGACCAAATTTATCCTATATACGGCTGGTGGCTCCTTATTCATCCTGGTCGCTGCCTTAGCGATGGGATTTTATGGTGAGACGATCAGCTTTGATATGCGGACATTAGCTGCCAAAAATTATGCCCACAATTTCCAGCTATTTATGTATGCGGGGTTGTTGATTGCTTATGGTGTGAAACTACCGATTATCCCGCTCCATACCTGGCTCCCAGACGCACATGGAGAGGCAACTGCACCCGTACACATGTTGCTGGCGGGAATTTTGTTGAAGATGGGTGGTTATGCCCTGATTCGGATGAATGCAGGGATGTTGCCCGATGCTCATGCTACATTCGCACCAGTATTGATCGTGCTAGGAGTCGTAAATATCGTCTATGCGGCATTGACTTCTTTCGCGCAACGCAATCTCAAACGGAAAATTGCTTATTCTTCAATTTCGCACATGGGATTTGTGTTGATTGGGATTGCGTCATTTACCGATATCGGGATGAGTGGTGCAGTCTTGCAAATGGTTTCACACGGCTTGATTGGGGCGAGTTTATTCTTCCTCGTTGGGGCTACTTACGATCGCACTCACACCTTGATGCTCGATGAGATGGGCGGTGTCGGTCAAAAGATGAAAAAGATTTTTGCGATGTTTGTCGCCTGTTCGATGGCTTCGCTAGCATTACCAGGGATGAGCGGCTTTGTTGCCGAACTGATGGTATTTGTCGGCTTTGTCACTAGCGATGCCTACAATCCTCAGTTTAAAGCGATCATGGTGCTGATTGCCGCGATCGGCGTCGTCCTGACACCGATTTATCTGCTCTCGATGTTGCGAGAAATCTTCTATGGTGCGGAAAATAAAGAGCTAGTCGAACATGAAGAACTAGTCGATGCCGAACCCAGAGAGGTATTTATCATCGCTTGTCTATTGGTACCGATTATCGGGGTCGGTTTCTATCCCAAACTGCTCACTCAGATTTACGATCCGACTACTACTGCACTGACAGCACATCTCCGCGACTCCGTACCCACCATCGCTCACCAACAATCCGATCCTGTGGCTATGGGTGAGTTGCTCCGAGCACCCAAGATTGTGAATACTGCTAGTTGACACTTACTCAGTGTTCAGAGCGGCTGTAAGTAAAAAAGCTCCCATAGTTTGTGGGAGCTTTTTTAGCAAAATGTTATAATCTGTCAGTAAGATGTTGAGCATAGCTATCGCGATCGACGGGATGTGGCGCAGTTTGGTAGCGCACTGCTTTCGGGAAGCAGGGGTCGGAGGTTCAAATCCTCTCATCCCGACTAGGGGAAAAAACAGCACTAGAAAAGGGTTTCGGTAAGGTTTTCAAGACCTTGCTGAAGCCCTTTTGTTGTCATTCAGGCAACGTAAAAGGGTGATTAGGGGTGTTAAGACATGACGTTTTTACCACCTTTTTTACCACCACATGAAAGTCACGATCGAAACTAAAAAAACCGGACACCTACTCAGATGGGTTTGTCCGCAGACGCGGAAGCGCGTATCTATTTCTGTTAATGAAGCATCTGACGGGCGAAACCCAACGAAGTTAAAGGATCGAATCGAAAGTGACATCAAACACGGCGAATACGATCCAACCCTGGTAAGGTACCGCCCCAAAACCATTGGGAAGAACAAGACTGAATTAACCACAGTAGAGCTATTCGATCGCTTCACCCAGTACAAACAGAAGTACGGGGGATCGCGTAAAGCATTGAGCAAAGCATCGATCGATACTCGGTACAAGTACTTGAAGGTGATGTTAGAGAAGCATTTGGACATTCCGGCATCCAGTGTCGATCGACAAACGATCGATGCTTTCACATTGGTCTGCCAAAAACTCAAGCCAGATACCGCCAAACAAAGAATATGGCTGCTTAAAGCCGCGTGGGATTGGGGAAAAGATAAGTTTCAATTGCCCGATCCAAACCCTTGGGATGAGATAGCAACGCGGTTTGACTCGGTGCCAGTGCAACCAGTCCCCGCATTCTCTAGGGATGAAGTTAAGAAAATTCTCGATGGTTTCCGCAGGGCGCATCTAGTGGTTGTGGGAGGGGTCAAAAAGTAAAAAAGGATGAGAGAATTACTCCATCCGCAACAAAAACAAATTGACTATGACTGTACAACATCTAGAGCACCTATATTCAGATCGAGCGGAATGGTTATCTTGTTGCGAACAGTTGAGGCAAGCAATTACACTGCCAGACTTAGTTTGGATGGCATTACAACTGGGATTGCTATTTGCCCGGTTGGCAGTGGAACAAGAACTGAGCAACCGCGCCATAGTAAGAACGAATTGGCAATCGTGCCCTGGCTGTCAAAAACAAGTTCGGTCAAAAGGATTCCGTCCACGCCAAATGTCCACTTTGATTGGGTGTATCAAATGAAAGCGAAGAGTCGGAAAATGCACAACGAAAACCTGTAAAGTCAGTCTCAGTGTGCCGTTGGATGAGGCATTAGGAATTACACCAAATCAAGTTAGTAGTGAGGAACTAATCCGCTTAGGATGCTTGCTCAGTATTGTCATGCCTTACGAGCTATCAAGTTGGATGTTGCAGCAATGCACGGGGATTGCGGTTAGTGCCAGTACTCTATGGAACTGGGTTGAGCGATATGGATCTTCATCCAAGTCTCGATTAGAAGCGCAACTAGAGCAATATCTTCAGGGCGAATCAATGCCAAGAGAAAGTATAGATGAGGTGACAGCCGCGCTGCGTCTAACTATCGCCGCAGATGGAGTCATGGTGCCGTTTAGACCCAATCCCAAAACGCCTAAAGGTAAAATTCAATGGCGTGAGGTCAAGGTTGGTTTACTAGTCCGATTAGGTCACAGGATTACTCGTGCAGGTAAACAGGTAACTCGGTTGTGTCGTCGCCGACTCGTTGCTGTATTGGGAGATATTGATACTTTTATCACCCGCATCCAATTGGAAGCACAGCTTCAATCTTATGCCTGTGTGCCACAAGTGATTTGGCTCAGTGACGGTGGGCGTGGCTTTTGGCGGGTCTATCGTCAATGTTTTGCCGATTGTGCCATTGGCATCCTCGACTTTTACCATGCTGCTGGGCATCTGTGGCGTGCTACTGTTGCTCTGTTTGATGGTCATTCCCCTGATGCCATCCACTGGTTTAAACGTTGGCGTTCTCTTCTGCGACATGGACACCACCAAACTGTGCTCGATTCTCTAGCTTCACTGGCTAGTTCCGATCTTGCCCAGGGTGAGAATTTAGAGACAGTTCAACAGGTTCAAGCTTATTTTCAAACTCATCAGCTCCATATTCGCTACCACTCCTTTAAACGACAGCAATGTCCCCTTGGTAGTGGCATGATTGAAAGTGCCTGTAAATGGCTAATTCAACAACGATTTAAAGGGGTTGGGATGCGTTGGAGTGAGGATGGTTTCAATCATCTACTTCACTTGAGACTTGATTGGGTTAATCATCGTTTTGATTCCTTATTCCCTCATGTCTCTATCCGGCAAATTGACCCCTCCCACAACCGCTAGATGCGCCCATCGGCTACTTAAATCAATGGTAAAACTAACTTGACAAAATAGTAAACCAGCGGCGCAGTGAAAATATAACTATCCGTGCGATCGAGCATACCACCGTGTCCAGGAATCAGTTCCCCCGAATCCTTGACCCCTGCATCGCGCTTCATCATCGACTCGGTGAGATCGCCCAACATACTCGTCAATCCAATCAGACTCCCCAACGCCACACCACTGATGTACCAATGATGCCAATGTAACGCCCACCCACCAGTCATCGCCACTCCAATACTGCCCATCAGCCCGAAGACCGCCCCTTCCACCGTCTTTTTGGGGCTGATTTCGGACAATCGCGTCCGTCCCAACCATTTGCCAAACAAATAACCGCCGATATCTACCGCCCAAATACACATAAATGAGAGTAAAGTAATCGTAAAAGCTGGCGGTAAGAGCGTCAGATCGAAATTTAGCAATACTCTCGACCAATCAGTAGCAAAGGGAAAAGAATTTGTCTCGAGTGGATCTGCGCCCAATCGTAGCCGAATCCAGTAACTAGGCAAGTAACCGCCATAAAATAGACCGAATAAGGAAGTAGAAATATCCGAGATCGAGGCAATTTTGGGCAGGAACAGCAGGTAAAAGCAAATTAGGGTACCTGCAATGGGAAACAGTGCATCGTCGATACCATTGCCAATTGCGCCCACTACTAGCATGATTTGACTGACGACTAGGGTAGTTTTTTGGGCGGGTTCGATGCCTTTGGCTCGCACTAGCTTGAAATACTCGCTTTGACCCAGATAGACAATGATACAGATCCCGAGCGTAAAGTACCAACTACCTAGCACTAACATCGCCAAGGCTAGGGCAATCGCTACGATGGTGCTAATCAAACGGGCTAAAGACATTTCTGGATGGATAAATGGATAAAACTGGTAAATGTCTATACTAACTTTTCGGCACTCAGAATAAACAAAGGATCGACAGCAACCAAACGGCGACTATTCCCTCTGGTTTCGAGACGATTGACAGCAGCTTGAACGACTTCGACATTGCGGGCCTGTAAGTGCGTAAAACTCTCCGATACTTCATAGAGAGCTTCAAGGCTAGCGGCTGTCACCACGATCCGCCCTGTGGATGGTAAATATGCCCAAACTTGTTGCAAAATAGGTTTAATCGATCGACCGCCCTCAATACAGACTCGGTGTGGCACTGTCGCAATCTGCTTGAGGCATTCCGGCGCACTCCCAGTGACGATTTGGACATTTTTCACTTCAAAGCGATCGCAATTGAGTCGGATCAGATTCGCGACTTCTTCATCACGCTCGATCGCGATAATTTGTCCTTGAGGGCATAGTAACCCAATTTCTACCGGAATTGTCCCCGTTCCTGCCCCAATGTCCCACACGACTGAATTTGCTTCCAATCTCAATGCCGAAATCAGCAATAATCGAATCTCGCGCTGACTCATCGGAATCCCAGGCAATCGCTCGAATAATTCATCGGGAATGCCTGGGGAGACATATTTCCACAGTTGGGACATAATTCTTGGGGTGTCGATATCTTCAGGTATCGACAGAGGTTTAGAGTCTATTTACTCACATCTTACAGTACACAGCGACACAGACATCTAGCCCTCTACACTAGCATCAAGAATATGGATTCAGGTAAAAATACTCTTATTCGATCGACATCTACAGATTGCGTGAGGATCGAATACTGGTGCGCTACGGCAGCAGCCTAACACACCCTACGTCTACATTAAGATCTGCACTAACCCAATACCTCACCCTCCGCCAATCTCATCCCATTGACAAGATCGGTGCCAGATTGGGGACGTTTGCCAGCTAGTTGCACTTCCCGCAGGAGTAGACAACCAGAGCCTGTGAGAACAATTGGGCCTAAACCTTTGACAATTTTGACGACGGTACCAGGTACGCTAGTGCTGAGATCGAGACTGGCTATTTCTGGTAGCAACTTGTGAATTTCTATAGGTAGTTCCGCTTGCAGCTCAGTAGCTAATGGTACTGTCTCCATTATTTTGAGCGGCTGTGTGCGAAAGGTAGTGACACAGTTGGGATACAAGCCGCGAATTTGATTGTGTAATTGGATCTGCGATCGAGTCCAGTCGATCGTGTATTCTGATTTCTGAATCGGTGGTGCGGCAGTGGCGGCTGTATGCTCCTGGGGGATGGGTGTAATCCGATCGAGTTCGACGATTGTCTTTAGTAATAAATTAGCACCCGCCACAGCCAATTTTGCCATCAATCGATCGGCATTGTCCCATAGACTGACAGGGGTTTCATACTTGAGGAGCATATCCCCAGTATCCATCCCCGCATCCATCAACATGGTGGTTATCCCCGTGCGCGTCACCCCATCAGTCAAGCAGCGTTGAATCGGTGCAGCCCCGCGATACTGAGGTAACAGCGAACCATGAACATTGATACAGCCGGATCTGGGGAGATCGAGAATCTCTTGAGACAAAATCTGTCCGTAGGCTACCACTACAAATATATCTGCCGCGAGATCGCGTAATGCCGCGATCGTTTCGGGATCTTTTTTGATCCGTGCGGGTTGCCAAATCGGCAATTGATGCACCGTCGCCACTGCTTTGATCGGCGATGGTGATAATTTATTGCCCCTCCCCCGATTTTTATCTGGCTGCGTCACCACCCCCACCACCTGAAACTGGGCTTCGGCGAGGAGGATTTCTAGTGTGGGGACGGCAAATTGAGGAGTACCGAAGAAGACGATTCGCATGGGGGAAGGCTTTAGGCTTTAGGTTTTAGGTGTTAGGCGTTAGGGGGAAGGCTTTAGGTTTTAGACTTTAGGCTCTAGGGATTAAGCTTTGAGAAATAAGCCGAAATCTGAAAGTTGTTGACAACTTCTTTCTAACTATTCTGCTATCGCCACTTAGCCCCCACATTCCAGCCTAAAGCCTAAATTCTTAGCCCTAAAACCTAAAACCTAAAGCCTAATACCTCATTTAATTGCCACTTGTCGCTCCAAACTCGCTTGCAACATCGGGGTATTGCTCACAGAGTTATTGGCGATCGTAAATAGTGGATTGGAGAGGATACCTGCGAGGGAAGTCGCGATCAATGTCGCTAGAGTGGCGACTTGGAGCGATCGCATTCCTGGAATATTCCAATTTGTGACGGGGTAGTTTTTGATAACATCAGACATTTCATTGGGTTCTTTGACTACCATCATCTTGACGACGCGGAGATAGTAGTAGATCGATACAACACTAGTTACTAGTGCTAGCAATACTAAACCATAAGCACCAGCCTTCCAGCCCGCCCAAAAGATGTAGATTTTGCCGAAGAAACCAGCCAAGGGGGGAATTCCACCTAGCGACAGCAAGCAGATACTGAGTGCGAGCGTGAGAAAGGGATCTTTTTGATATAAACCAGAATAATCGCTAATCCGATCGGTACCCGTCCGCAGTGTGAATAAAATCACACAGGCAAATGCACCTAAGTTCATAAATAGATAGACAAATAGGTAAAATACCATACTGGCATAACCAGTTTCAGTACCGATTACCATCCCAATCATCACAAATCCAGCTTGAGCGATCGAGGAATATCCTAGCATCCGCTTCATACTCGTCTGAGCTAGCGCGACGACATTTCCCAAGATCATGCTCAAAATCGCCAGCGCAGTAAATACAAAATGCCACTGCTCGATTACCTGTGGAAAAGCGGTGACTAATAGTCGAATTGCTAAGGCAAATCCAGCAGCCTTGGAACCGACAGAGAGGAACGCAACTACTGGAGTTGGCGAACCTTCATATACATCGGGTGCCCACTGGTGAAAGGGTACAGCCGAAATTTTAAACGCAATTCCGGCAATGACAAATACTAAAGATACGACCAAGCCCAATGATAGACTACCATTAGCATTAGCAATGCCGATCGCGATTTCTGGTAGGGTAGTTTCGCCGCCAGATAGTCCATACAACAGGGATACACCATAGAGAAATACCGCCGAACTCGATGCACCAATCAACAGGTATTTTAACGCCGCTTCATTCGATCGCGGATCGCGTTTCATGTACCCAGTCATCAGATATGATGAGATACTCAGAGTCTCCAATGACACAAAAATTGTCACCAATTCGGTTGCTCCAGAGAGTAACATCCCGCCCAAAGTGGCTGTCAATAGAATCGTGACAAACTCAGCTAGAGCAGTACCAGTCTGCTCCACATAGCGAATCGACATCAGAATTGTCACCGCAGCAGACAGCGCAATAATTCCCCGAAACACTACACTGAGCGGATCGCTACTATACGCCCCGATAAATGCGACGGGATTGGGATTGTCCCACTGTAATACTAGAGCGGCGATCGAAGTCAACAAACCGCCCACCGCGAAGTAGGATAGACTACGGGCAGCCGTCCGCCCCAAAATCAAGTCTCCCACCAGAACTCCCAGCAGCGTAATAATGACGATTCCTTCTGGCAGAATCGCCCCAGCATTTAGCTGGGTAACTAAATTATTAAAATCCATAAGTATTTAACTTGATTAAGAACCGATCGCCGTCATTCGCCTTTAAATACCCATTCAACGTGCTTTAACGATCTTACCCTAATGCCTCACCCCTAACACCCAATCCCTATTCCCGATTTGGCAACGAACAACAATTAATATCATGTAGACAAACCTTACCCCACTGAAGTGCCCACCGGACTAATGCCACGCGATTATCGACATCGGCCTTTTCGAGAATATTGCTAATGTGGTTGTCCACAGTGCGTTTGCTGATTTCCAATCGATCGGCAATGTCTTTATTAGTCAAGCCAGCCGTTACCAGTTCGATTATTTCTATTTCTCGATCGGATAATGTCGCAGGTGTTTGCAGCTTATCATCATTTATCATTATCCCTGCCTTAGTTAATACCTGTCTAGAGTCTAAATCATCATCGACTAGGTAGGGTTCTAATCCCTTCTTCCGCGTACCCCTATCTAGAAGATCCCCTAAAGCTGTTCATTACTCGCCCACAGCAACGCAACTTAGCATAATAACCGTAACTTACCGGATCTTCAGCCAGAGGGGTCAAAATATCGATGCCAATCCCATTCCTACCCATTTGCATCCCCGAACTATGAATATAATACAAGTCACCCAAATGAATCGCAACATGATCGGTTTTTTCGGGTGTACCAAAAAATATCAGATCTCCAGGTAACATATTATCGATCGCCACCTGCTCTACAAAAGCTTCCTGCTGATAAGAGTCACGCGGTAGCCAAATCCCTTGGGACTGAAATGCCGCCTGCATCAACCCCGAACAATCGTAATCAGGTGCCACAGTACCGCCCCACAAGTACTGATTGGGCACCTGCATGGCAGCTTGAGCAAAAGCGATAATTTGCGGGATGCTAGCGGCAATTGTCGATCGATCGATCGTTACAGGTTGATAAATATCTGTAGCTAATTCCAGATGCTCGACATCTGCAAGCTTCAACCAAGCTGGATAATCATCCTCACACAATCGCACCGGAATCGCCTGCTCCGTTGGCGTCAGAGATTCAATCCGTAGATGTCGATGCGCTGAAGCTTGAGTAGCTAATCCCTGACAAATTGGGGAACTATAGAGATCGAGATCGACTCGACACCGATACTCATTAGTAGTAGTTAAATTTATCATGTTAAATCTCGATATTCATCCTCGAAGATGATTGTACTAGTTATTTATACTTAGATGCGATCGTCCGTGAATTTACTGAACTTTATCTTTATAAGTAAATCGGCTGAGGAATAAGGATTTAATAATATACATATTTGTAGGTTGGGTTGAGCCTCGAAACCCAACATCCCTGGAGCGTCGGGTTTCGAGGCTCTGCTTGGTGCAACGCACGCTGAGGAAACCTCAGCGCGATTGCATCCGCAACCCAACCTACGCAAGTTATTTAATCCTCATTTCTAAGTAAAAATACTGAGTGATGACAGTCACCTTGAATTTCAGATTGAGGTATTAAAATTGAGTTTGCACTGATTAAATCTATCGATCGATCTATCATTATTGCTAAATAGTCGGTTGGATAGAAAATATCTAAAAAAAATAAAGATCGATTAGTAATTCATGCTCGATATCTGGGCATATTAGTAGTGATACTGGCGATCGAGTATTGAATGTGCATTCGCCCATGCGATCGGTAATTATAAATTCTTAACTTTCTTGAGGAGTCATTGACTGTGGCGATTCGACTACCTAAATATAGCGATCGAGGCTTTACCTTAATCGAAATGATCGTAACCATCGCCGTTGCTGGGATCATCATGGGAATTGCCACACCTTCGTTGCTGTCACTAAACAAACCACTCCGCGACGGATCGTTGCAGTTCAAGAGTCAACTGAGTCTGATTCGATCGAAAGCAATTTCTAGCAACAAAGCTTATCGCCTCAGACCTAAGGCTGTTGCAGCAGGAGAGATCGCACGTAATTTTACTGTCGAATATGCAGCTAATTGTAGGGTAACAGCTACGGGTGGTACTGATGGCTGGCAAATGGCATCACAACTCGATCTCGATTTGCCACCAAATATCGGAATCCCACAAACACCCACTACATTACCTGTAATAGGTTCTATCACAAATCCCTTGTCGGAATGGACTGGAAAGAGTATTTGTTTTGACAATAGAGGTATCCTTGATGACACTGTTCCTAGAGTAATTGTCAAAGATTTTCGAGGCGACAATAAAGCAAAAATAGTAGCATTCGATATTACTAAAGTTGGTAATATTGATATCAGTACTTATGCTGAGAGTACGCCTTCTACTTTCACTTTAATTCCCCTGAGTAGTCAAGGTAATCCTGACTTTTAATAGTAATTAAACTAATAACTTTAGTGACGTTTAATATGTAAGTTAAAATTTAAGTTTCTTATAAAATAAATATAGAAAATAAGTATATGAGCCTAAAATTATATCGAGGTCAAACCTTTGTAAAAATAAAGCCCCCAGAACAGGGCTTTAGTTTACTTGAAACAGTCATTGCCCTGACAACACTGGGAGTTTGCCTTGCCTATGCAATGCCGCTATTTTTATACGCTAAGGTTAATAACTCTAAAAGTGAGATTCGGACGGGTGCTTTAATTGTGTCTCAGCGAGTATTTGATAATATTCGATCGCGAAAAATTAGCGATCTACCATTAACCGATGGATTCAATAATGATAATTTGGTTAGCTGTCAATTTTCTATTACAGCAGGTCTTGGTCGAATAGATACTAGCAATGGAAGTGTAGTTGATTTTAAAAATTGTGTGAATGCTACCCCGATCGCAACTGCCAATCCTTTACTCACACCCAATAATTTTAATAGTATAACTGCTGATGAGCGAATACTCACTCAAGCAATGGGACGGCAGTATCGCACATCTGTTACTTTTTGCCAAGGACTAGCTATAACGCCTGCACGCGGATCGATTCCAGCAATTCCAGCCGATCCGACAGTTTGTTCTAATAAGTATCGACAATTCAAAGTAGAGGTATTTTATAATGGCACTAAAGTATACGATCTTGAAGGTAGCTTTACAGATTTTCAGCAAAGTACGTAAATCCGATCGAGGCTTTACGCTAATAGAATTAATCGTCGGTCTATCAATTATGCTGATTGTTAGCGGTCTAGCCATGAATGCTTTGGTTGAGGCTAATGCTGGTTTCAGTAAAGATAAGAGAAATATTGAGTCTAACCAAAACATGTCTGTGATTTTAGATATGATTGGTAATGATATCAAGCAAGCTGGCGAAAACATCAGCGATAATAACTTTCCGACGATCGAATTCAACACAGTGGTTATTGAAGATATAGCCCTAACTGAAGACATTAGACCGAAGATGGGATCTTCCAAAATCATCGTCCGCAGAGCAGTAATCGATCCATTAACTTTGTGTGAGAGCATTCCTGCCAATGCAAATCCGACCACAAAGCTTTCACTTATTGTCGCTGATAATACACCAGCAATTGTTACATCTTCTGCTAATTGCGATGTTGGAACTTCATCGAGCAAATTATTTGCAGCTAGACCTTCTACAGAGTATGCGCTAACAGCGACAACAGATCCCGTCCCATCGCCATCTCTGGCTACTCTAGATCTCATTCTCCCCAGGGCTTTGAGAAAAGCCCGCGATTACCGCTGCCAACTCGACGATCTTAATCCAACTGTTGCCTATGACGACATAAGCCGTGCAACTGATACTTTTTGTAATAGTTCATCCTTAGAAGTAACAAGGGTAGCTGTATCCAATCTAAGTGGGCAATTTCTGATTTTCAATCAAACTAACGAGACAGTGGATGCTAATAATACTGCTACTGCGAAAAAATATGGCATTATAACTAATACTACGGGATTAAACGCAACTGCAACAGCTAATAACGATGAAAATAGAAAAGTTGCGTATCCGATCGGTAGCCCAATTTACGTCATCGAAGAAAGAGTTTATACACTAAGTAAACTAGGAAATTTTCAATTGTCAATAAACGGATCGGCTCCCAAAACTCTAACCAAAAAAATTGATAACTTTATAGTCTCAGCTAAAACCTATACTAATTCTACAGAGCAAATCGTTAACCCTAAACCAGCAGGTACTGGTGTCAATCCCGTAGCAACAAGCACTACTGCTCTTACTACAATAAACCCCATCTGCTATTCACCGACAACCCCACCTGAAGCTGTAACTAATCCACAAGCTACAGACGCAACCGAGACAAATCCTCAATATATTTGTAAATTTAACTCTAATACTGCGTACACAGACCCAGCGATGAACTGGAAAACATTAGCGGGTATCAAAGTCGAGCTACAGGCTAAATACGATAGTACTGGGGGCGCATCAGAAACTTCAACCAATCCTGGAGATATCGCTCAAGTCGCAAAGGCTAAAGAAAAGCTCTCTGCCAAGGCTGAATTTTTCCCTCGGAATGTTCTGTCGAAGTAAGTGCGGTATGCTTGATAAGAGAGCGTTGTAGTTAGATCTGGGAGTATCAGTGGATGAGTTCGCAAGGTTCAGAGGCAGCGGCAGACAGATTTTTTGGGAGTTTAGTCTACTTACTCCCGATCGCTGATGTATACTTTTTTGGTTCGTTCGTCTTTCAACAATTTCCGATCGTGGAGCAATTGTATCAACCATTAGCACCATTGCTGGCGATAAATAATAATCAAATTGGCGGCTTCGTGCTATTTTTTGGGCTATACCTCGGTGTAGCAATCAATCCCAAGATTAGTCGATTCATCCGGTTTAATGTGCTCCAGGCAATTCTGGTCGGCATTTTGATCTCTTTGTGTGGATTATTGCTGCGATACGTATTGCTGCCCATTCTCGGCACGGGAGCCGTAACTCAAGTATTGATGAACACGGCGTTCTTTGGTACGTGGGCGATCGCTATTTATGGCATTGTTATGTCAGCATTGGGTAAGTATACAGAAATTCCCCAACTCTCTGATGCCGCTCAGATGCAGGTCGATCGATATTAAATTATTGACGCGATCGAGTCCGATCTGTCATAATAAGGGGCTGTCTATAACTACGCTCGGATCGGGTCGCAAGCTTACAAATGTCTCAGCACATGAATTGAGACTACCCGTACGGCATTTCACATCACTAAAATCTATGACTTACGCAATTATTGAAACTGGTGGCAAGCAGATGCGTGTCGAGCCAGGTCGTTTTTATGATATCGAATTGTTACCTGGTGAAGTCGAAAGCACCGTATCGATCGATAAAGTATTCCTACTTGAAAATAACGGCAGCATCCAAATCGGTCAACCACTAGTATCTGGTGTCACCGTTGAAGGTACCATCATGCGTCACTATCGGGCGCGCAAGATCATCGTCTACAAGATGCAGCCCAAAAAGAAAACTCGTAAAAAACGCGGGCACCGTCAAGAAATGACTCGTCTGATGATCGACTCTATCAGTGTCAATGGTGCAATTATCGCTGAAGCTGTCGCCACTGAAGCTGTAGCAGTCGCAGCATAGCCGAAACGCACCCTAGCTCCTCCTTGGAGGGGAGCAATCGCAAAATAATTTTAGTAATCCGAGGTAATTATGGCTTCTAAGAAGGGTACAGGTAGTACTAGAAACGGCAGAGATTCAAACGCCCAGAGATTGGGTGTCAAAAAGTATGGTGGTGAAGTAGTCAGAGCTGGCAACATCATCGTACGTCAACGCGGATCTTCTTTCCACGTTGGTAACAATGTCGGTTTGGGTAAAGACTACACCATCTATGCTCTAGTTGATGGCGTTGTTACCTTTGAGCGCAGAGGCAAAAACGGTAAAAAAATCAGCGTTTATCCCGTTCCAGTCGCAGCTTAGGATTAGTCTTCGATCTATTTCAAAAATAGGGGTGTGCCTTCGGGTATACCCCTATTTAGTTTAAGTACTTAGCTTAAACTAGTTAACTCACATCTTGCACCAGCGACGCGCTCTTGCAGTAGGGTACCCCGATTCCTGACAAGTTAAGGTTTTCGATCGAATGTCAACACCTATATGTAGCTTAATTGTCGGTTAAATCGCACCATATAGCAGTCGCCACATTGGTTAGGAGATTAGTCCGCGAAGGCGGACTTTGCATTCTGAGCGGCGATTTCAATCGCTGTCCTCATCGCCTTGGCGACTGCTATATATCAAAAATCTCGATCGATAGTGCTAATGTATTCAATCGCTGAATGTCCGATGAAACGGTCGATCGTTAAATTGTCAAACCTGCTTGACAATTGCGATTGAAGCTTAACTTGTCACTAATCGTCTGAAGATGCCAGCATCACATCCAAAGCCAAGTTTTTGGCAACCCAAGCCCGCGATCCGTCTCCCCATCTCATCCTCCGAGGTACTCTCGCCGGAATTGGGCGCGGACAATTGCTCGTCCTAAGCGATCGAGTTGCCGCCAGACGGCATAATTGTGAAGTCTATGAAAAAGCTCTGGGCAGTCTACCAGGGGTCGAATTTATGCCCTAAGCTCCCTGGGGGAGTGCTATCCGCTGGCTGACTTGCCTGACGATCGATTCTGCCGCTTTTGGTGCGGATCGCGAACAGATCCGATTAGCACTTGCCGCAGAACAGATCGAAGCCCGCCCCGTCTGGAAACCGCTGCACATGCAGCCGATCTTCAAAGATTGCGACTGCTTTGGGGGTGAAGTGGCGGAAGATCTATTCGATCGAGGTCTCTGCTTGCCTTCTGGCTCTAACTTGTCCGATGAAGATTGGGATTGTGTGATTAGTGCGATCGTCAAGTGTGCGCGGGTGTAAATCAAAGATCCTCGACTTCTTCAAGAAGTCGGGGATCTGCTGTGCTATTCAAGTATTATCGATCGACAAATCATCAAATGCACAAATCCTCTTATTAGTCAATAATCTAAATCTAAAGTTTTATTAACACTGTCATTGGTAGTTCTCAGATATGTGGTTTAAATTAGACAGACTTAGATCTATTTTTTATATTTAAATGTTATGACTACTGGCGATTTATCTAGTCCAGAACTGAGTCGAGCCAGTCACAGTAAACCCCTCCCTAAAGTCAAGTTACCCACGATGATCCGGCTGGGATTTTTTCAGATGGGCTTGGGGATGATGTCGGTGATGGTATTTGGGGTACTAAATCGGGTATTGATTAGAGAGTTGGCGGTACCGAGTACGATCGCGACTGTAATACTCGCCCTCACACTGTTTGTAGCTCCAGCGAGAATTATTTTTGGACAACTCTCCGACACCAAACCGTTATTTGGTTATCATCGCACTGGCTATATCTGGCTAGGAGCGGCTGGGCTGGTAACAAGTGCTTGGATTGCCGTACAGGTGATGTGGCAACTCGGCGCAAGCCTCAAGGAGGTAGGGTGGGCGGTGACTACCTATGGCTGGGCGGGGTTACTCGGTTTGGTATTTGCCTTGTATGGCTTGTCGGTGAGTATGTGTTCGACACCATTTGCTACTTTACTAGTAGATATTACCGACGAGGAAGATCGATCGCGCTTAGTCGCAGTCGATTGGTCGATGTTAATTGGCGGTACAATTGTCGGGGCGATTACGATCGGTGTACTACTCAAGTCATTAGAAATTAACGCGACAATTGCTCAAGTTCAAGCCCAAATCGATCGGTTATTTATCATCATTCCGGCGATCGTTTGGATCTTAACTTTTGTCAGTACTTGGGGAGTCGAAAAGAAATATTCTCGGTTTACTAATCGGGTAGGAACGCAGACGGGATCGCATTTATCATTAGGACGTGCATTATCCATTCTTACAGCCAGTCGTCAAACTCAGGTATTTTTTACCTTCTTGGTAGTGATGACACTAGGATTATTCATCCAAGATCCGATCCTCGAAACTTATGGTGGTGAAGTGTTCGATCTTCCCGTCGGCAAAACAGCAGCACTAAACGCTTTTTGGGGCGGCGGCACGTTGCTGGGTTTGAGTGCGGCGGGATTTTGGTTTATTCCCAAGCTGGGTAAACAGAAAACGGCTCGATTGGGTTGTATGCTAGTAGCGGCATCGATGCTATGGGTGATTGTTGCTGGTTTTACTCACAATCCCGTGTTTCTCCAACTGGCTCTGCTATTATTTGGGATCTGTTCGGGATTGGTGACGACTGGCGCAATTACACTGATGTTGGATCTCACCGTTCCCGAAACTGCGGGGACATTTATCGGTGCGTGGGGTTTGTCGCAAGCTTTAGCCAAGGGGTTGGCGACAGTTTTTGGTGGTGTAGCCTTAGATATTGGCAAGTCAATTTTCCCGAATATTGTCGTTGCTTACGGGTTAGTATTTAGTCTCCAAGCTCTAGCAATGATTGTAGCGGTTAAGTTGCTCGATCGGGTTAATGTGCGCGAGTTTCACACTACAGCTAAAGATGCTGTCAAAGCAGTCATCACCGCAGATGTAGATTAAACAGTTGACAGCACAACGATTGAAATCGTCGCACATGAAGCAAAGTCCGCCTGTCTTGAAAAGGTGCTTCACTTGTCTGGTCGGGTCACCCGCCCAGTTGGGAAACCCCAAGAACGCACTTTTCGCTACGCGGACTAAGTAAGATCTAAAGTATCTTAATCGCTCGTGAGCGACTGCTATAAAAGCGATTTGTTGCAGTAAGTGAGTGTAGGGTGTGTTAGGCGCAAGCCGTAACGCACCAGGGTACCGATTTAAAAATTGCTATATGTTAAGATATGTACAGCGATTGGGCAAAGCCCACGCTTCGCGAACGATCGCCCATCGTACATCTTTCAAGCCTGTAATTTATGACGTTTGAAGTCTATCCCGTTCGCGCAACGTCTCCCCAGGAGGATGACGGTAGCGATCGCAAAAATGAAGAGTTGACACCTGAGACTAATCGTCAGCCGCGTAGTGAAGCCAAGGATGAGCCGATCTTATGTCCCCACTGCCTACGTACTGCCAGTAACGGTATCAAATGTAAAGGTATCTGCGTAGCTGAAAGCGACTATTAATGATGGCTTGGGACAGATCCCCGACTTCTCACAGAAGTCGGGGATCTGCGTCTGAGCTGCTAGATCGTTTCTGCTGTTTGTGCTTGAATTACTGCACTCCAGTTATCGTCAGTTATCGCTGCGATAAAATTATCGCGCTTTTTCTCATCGCTCAGAGCAGCAGCATCTAATTCTCGACTCAGATCGCTATCCGCCATCGCACGGCGCAGTTTCAGCTTTTTCTCTTCATATACAGCCTTTTCCTGCTCGGACATCGCAGATGAAGCGATTTCACCGACAGTGGTTGCCCAAACTCCACCCATGCCAGTATTTCCAGGTGGTACTGTGTCCAACTCAGCAATCCAACTGTCGCGCAAATTTTCCATCTCTTCCCGTTTGGGAAACTTAAATGGTTGCACCCGCACCAGCGCGCAAACCTCGCTGCCATGCTCGGCAAGATGCCCCCTGAGTGAGGTCAAAACATTGCGAGAGTATCCCACGTATTGAGTTTGATTAGCACTGTTTAGAACGGCATATACCCCAGCAACACGAGCATTTTCCGCCAGTGCTTGCCAATCTGTCAGGGTTAAAACGCTGTTGCTATCTAGATTTAACTGTGGTTGGCTAGTTGCTACCGCATGTTCGTCAGCCGCACTATACAAAAAGTCGTGCAAACCCTGATGATTGGCGGGTACATTTTGATGTTCAATCGATAAGTCTGGCGTATTTTCCACGATCGTCAATTCCAGATGAAGAAGCTAAGGATCATTGTAGACTGTCAACCATATTCCGAGCCAAAATTTAGATTTTTCTCAACAGTTACCTGTGACTGCACCTAGTAGCTATAGCAATCCTAAATCACATCCTTTGGTATCGATTGTGGTGCTCATGCGGCTGTCGCCTAACATACCCTACCTCAATCTATTTTCTCATTTAGGATTGCTATAGTGTGTTTATTTTGGACAATCCCATACCCATTTGCCTACATTTGGCTTACTACCATTCCAGGCATAGTGCCACCATTCGGTATCGATATGATGAAAGCCGACAGATGCCATTGTCTTTTTCAATAGCGATCGATTTTTCAAGATTTGCGGCGATAATTCCCGATAAGTATGGTGAGCTTTGGGGCTAAATTCATCGAATGGTGTCCCCAGATCCAACGGTTTCCCATTCAGATCCAAAATTGTCAGATCTACAGCAATACCACGATTGTGATCCGAGCCTTTGTTCGGATTTGCGACATATCGCTCATCGGGTTTGATGTTCCACATTTTCTGTTGAATCGGTTGCGGACGATAACAATCAAATAGTCTCAATCCACCGTACCCTTGTTGTTGCAATTGTTGACTTGCTTGCCGTACTGCTATGGCGACATCAGTGCGGAGAAAACAACGTGGGCATGGATAAAGTTTGGTCTTGACAAAATTGTTAGTAGTTGCATAAGTGAAATCGAGATCGATCTGTTTATCTCCAGATATTTCCGTCCATTGACGAGGATCGGATGGAGACTGCGGCGGATTTTTAGCGATCGCAATTTCTCGATTACTCACAATTAATAGCCAGCAATACAATGCTGCGATCGCATATTTCCACCTATTCATCTTTTAGTCTAGATTGATTTACCTAAAGTAGAAACTCAACGATCGATCGACTAGTAGCAGCTCACAAATTCTCTTAATACATATCCCATGATTTTGTAAGTACCCTGACTTTTGATTGCAACTAAAACCCAAGGTTTGCCCTGATTATCTGTAGAAATTGATTGGGCATACACAGTTCTACCATTTCTAAGTCTATTGACAACTTTACCGTTGGGTTGCAATCTCGCATTGAGCGGTGTACCAGTTGGATCTGTAACTCGACAAGCTTTACCAGATATTTCTTGAGCCTGTGCTGGTAATCCAGAATAGATACTAACTATAGTAGCGATCGTCAGAACCGCTAGCGTTGGTATATTTACTAGAGATTTTTTAGGTTTCATAGGTATTTGCTGCTAGTTATAAATACAACAACTCTCATCGGATTAATTCCGCATTATTTCTCGACTAATCTAAGTACTCGATTCTAATTTCTGCCCTAATTTTGGTTCGGTACCAGCGATAATCCGTTGGATATTGGCACTATGTCGCCAAATTACATAAATCCCGCCGACGATCGCAAAAATAATTGATGGCAAAGGTCGATCGAATACTAGCATCCAAATCGTAGCAGAAACTGCTCCCGCGATCGAGCTAACCGACACAATCCGACTTACCACCAGCCCGATACTAAAAACAACAATAGTTGCGAGTCCAACTTGCCACGACATCGCCAGTAAAACACCGACGCTGGTAGCAACAGACTTCCCACCACCGAAATTCAACCAGATCGATTTACTATGTCCTAAAATCGCTCCTGTTGCTGCTAACGGCACTAAATAAGCTTGCCATTCGGCGGGGAGTGTCGGGAATAAAGTGATGGTAAAGATAATATTTGCGATCGAGACTGCTAATCCACCTTTAAACGCATCGATGAGTAAAACAATCGATCCTGGCACTTTGCCTAATGTTCGCAATACATTCGTCGCACCTGTCGAACCCGAACCATGTTCGCGAATATCGATACCCTTTAACAATTTCCCAGCTAGATATCCAGTCGGAAACGAGCCAAAAACATAGGCAACTGTAAAAATACCTGTAGCGATAATAATATTAGATAGCATATGGAAGTGATGAGTTGTACACACAGTCAGAATCAAACAGTCGGTTGCGCTACTTGCTCCTTATTTTTACTAACTGTAACTGTCAACGGTCAACTGTCAACTGTCAACTGTTAACTGTCAACTATAGCAAGCCTAAATCAGATCCTTAGTCAAATACTGGTGCGTTACGGCTTGTGCCTAAGACACCCTACATCTGCCCACCATACAAAGCTAAACCCTAAACCCTAAACCCTAAACCCTAAAGCCTCCTCTACCGATACTCCCGATAGTCATCCATCTGTTGACTAGGATCTGGGGCAAATGCCAGCCAGAGTGGGTACTGGAGGATCGAAAGACTAATTTGCCCTTCAGAATTATCGATGATAATTAGGGGCATTTCCTGGTTGGCGACAATGCGATCGACTTTCGATACTAGAGCTTCAGGATCTTCAAATAAAATAATCCCCCCATTGGCACCAAAATCGGTCTTGGACAGCCCCAAACAGTCCTGAAAGCCTCTACGCCAGTCACCGAGTCGTTCGGGGAGGTTGGCGAGGACGAGTGTACGGAGATAGTCGCCATACAGCTCTCGTAAGGCAGATACAGCCGCAGCAGCCACTAAAATATTTTGTAAGCGACTCCCCATCGTCCGAATCGCCCCCCGCCCATCTTTGTTAAAAAACCAGTCCGAAACCTTGTCAGCATGAACGGCTTCTAAGGTACGGCGAAGTTGCCAAGTGGGGGCGTAATAATCGGGTGCATTCCGATAGCGATCGATCGAGGTGCGGACTTTGCTAGCGGTACTTTTAAATGCAGGTTCGGTAAATTGGGGCGGTTGGTTTCTGGGTGAAGGGGTGGTGATTGGTGTTTTGGCTAGGGGCGTTTGAATGCGGATTTGGGCGGGTGGCGGTTGGGGAAATTCGATTTCTTCAGCGATGACGACTAAATCTTGGAGGCTACCGACGAGGTAATCTTTGAATCCCTGGAGCCGGATGGCGACGTCTTGGGAGCCACCAGCAAAGCTTTTGTTAATTTCTTCTTTGAGGCGATCGCGTTTACGTTCGAGTTGTTCGACAGAGAGTTGGAGTTTTTGGCGACGCTGTTCGAGATCGCCGATCGAAGTTTGGATAATTTGCCCGAAACTTGTCTGAGTAGCGACGATTTGTTGTTGAAGTTGGGATTGGGTAGCTTGGAGGGTGGCGATTTGGCTCTGAATTTCTGCCTCGGTGCGGAGTAATGGTTCGAGCTGGACATCATCAATCCGTACTGATTGACTCTTTACCACTGGCTCGATATTTGGCTCTGGTTCTGAATCCTGACTGATTTTCTCTAGCAAAATTGCCCAATTATCTTCCGGTGTGGGGGTTTCGGTGGCGATCGATTCTAACTCTAATTCCTCCGCCTTCACTGTGGGTTGAGGATCGGCAACTTCGTCACTATCCCAGGCATCTTCAAGTGGCTCCGGTACTGACGAGATTTCCACCACTTGGACATCAATTATTTCTGGTTGTGGGGACGATCTGACTGGTTTGGGCTTTGCAGTTCCGTCGGGATTCATAGATTTTGGCTTAGTCAGCACAGGAGAAGGTGGCGATGTATCGTCGATGCAGCCTCTGACTAGAGAGTTACATGGCGATCGCTCATCCTCAATTATATCTCACCTCCGCTTCCACTCGAAGATCGCGATCGATGGTCGTGTACTCCATAAAAAATCCCCTCCGAGGAGGGGATTTTTACGAGTGCCCTTCGAGGAGAGGATTTTTATGGAGATAGGTAGGTGTATTGGGATAGGCTATGTTCGTAGTTTTGTAATAGGCGTTGGGCTTCGGAGATCGAGATGCGTTTGTCGAGGAGGGCTTGTTCGGCTTTTTGGCGAATGCTCTCGATCAAGTCTTCGACATCGTATTGAACGTAACCAACAACTTCCTTCATCGTATCGCCCTTGACGACGTGTTCGATCTTGTAGCCTTTGGGGGTGAGCTTGATGTGTACGGCATTGGTATCTCCAAAGAGGTTGTGGAGATTGCCCATGATCTCTTGGTACGCACCGCCGAGAAATAAGCCTAAATAATAGGGTTTTTCGGCTTCGAGGGGATGGAGTTCGAGGACGTGTTTGACATCCTTGAGATCGATGAATTGGTCGATTTTGCCGTCGCTGTCGCAGGTGAGATCGGCGAGGATACCGCGTCGGGTGGGTTCTTCATCCAATCGATGAATTGGCATGATCGGGAACAGTTGATCGATCGCCCAACTATCAGGTGCTGACTGGAATACAGACAGATTGATATAGTAGATCGATGCCATGATTTGTTCGAGTTCTTCCAAATCTTCGGGCATATACTCCTCGCGCTTGGCGATGTCGAGGATTTTTTGGCAGCAAGCCCAGTAGAGTTGTTCGGCGCGAGAACGCTCGGTGAGAGTGAGATAACCAAATTTGAATCGGCTCAGGGCTTCATCTTTAAACTGGTTGGCATCATAGAAGGCTTCCCGAAAATTTTCAGGGGTGATGCTTTCGTATGTTTCCCACAGGTTCCGCACGATCTGATGTTCGGGAGTGGAGACGGGTTGGGGTAAGTCGGTGCGGACTTCACAGGTGCTGAGGACATCAAAGATCAGCACGGATTGGTGAGAAGCGATCGCACGTCCACTTTCACTAATTAGGGTAGGAACGGGGATATTTTTTTCATTACAACTCTCGCGGACTTCGGCGACGATATCGTTGGCGTAGTTTTGGAGATCGTAGTTTTTGGAGGCATGGAAATTTGTTTGAGAACCATCGTAATCGATGCCCAAACCACCGCCGACATCCAAATATTTCATGTTCGCGCCCAGTTGGACGAGTTCGACATAGATTTTGCTGGCTTCACCGATCGCATCTTTGATTACGGAGATCGAGGAAATTTGCGATCCGATGTGAAAGTGCAACAGTTGGAGGCAGTCTAACATATCGACTTCTCTGAGCCGATCGACCACCATAATAATTTCGGGCACAGTCAGCCCAAATTTGGCGCGATCTCCACTAGATACGCCCCAGCGACCGATGCCTTTGGCGTTGAGCTTGGCGCGGACACCGAGATTGGGTTTGATGCCCAAGGATTGAGCCGCCGCGATCGCGATTTCGACTTCTTCGATCTGTTCGAGGACGATAATCGGTGTCTGGTCTAATTTCTGCGCTAGCATCGCTGTCTCGATGTATTCGCGATCCTTGTAGCCGTTGCAGATCAGCAACGCTCCAGGGTTATTGAGCATCGCGATCGCGATCATTAGTTCGGGCTTGGAACCTGCTTCCAATCCAAATTGATAAGGTTTGCCAAATTTGACGAGATCTTCAATCAGGTGCTTCTGTTGGTTGCACTTGACGGGGAATACCCCTTTATAAATACCGTCGTAATTATAACGGGCGATCGCCTTAGCAAAACAGGCATTTAACCGCTCGATCCGGTGCTCCAAGATGTCCGAAAACCGAATTAGGAGTGGCAGAGCCAAATTGCGTTGTTGCAGGGATGTGACCAGCTCATAGAGGTCTAGAGAGCCGCCGCGATCGCCTTGAGGAGCGACTGTGACATGTCCCGCTGCATTAATCGAAAAGTAAGGTTCGCCCCAACCATCAATCCGATATAGATTCTCGCTGTCTTCGATCGTCCAAGGTGCTTTCGGCTGTTCTGGTTGCTGACGTTTTACAACCACTTGAGCTTGAGCCTGAGGATCTAAAGTATTTTTCAATAATTCATTCAATTCCGCAGCTACGATCGCATCGGGTAGCTTTAGTTCCATATTTTTTTTAGCCACTGACTATCCCATGTCCCGCATCCGACGGGTCTCCGTATTTGATCTTAACGCATTATTTCAGGATCTCACGATCGTTCTAATGCACTCTATTGTACCTAAGGTACCCTGGAGATCGATCGAAATTGATGGGTCAAAAGACAGATAATCTCACAGTCTAATTCCCAGCGTCTTCAATGTCATCGAGCCAACATCGCCATCGGCTGTCAATCCTTTACTAATTTGAAACTTAATCACCGCAGCCTGAGTCTTTTGGTCAAAAATACCATCGATCGGGGTAGGGAAGCCAACATTGGTCAAGCTCTGCTGAATCCGCGTAATCACAGATCCTGTATCACCGAGCTGAAACAGCGTCACTAGCGCGAAACCACCGATCGGACAGCGATCCATCTTAGCGGCGGTTTGGTCGCCAAAGTTGCCATCGACGGTCATTTTATCGGTGGGATTGTATTTATTCCACAGGCTCTGAAAAGCTTTGACCCCCAGATTGCTCACATCATCACGACCGTTATTATTAAAGAAGTGGACGAGATCGCGGCTACCTTGCCATTGCCAACCATGAGCTAGGAGGTAAGGTTTCCACGCATTATAGTTACTTACATCGATCGCTAAGCCATCTTCATGGTTGCTGTTCCCTGGTTTGGCGGCGAGGGGAATTAATTTCGGATCTCTCCGATACGTTTGGTAGAGAATATGCTGTTGAGCGACAGTCCGATAGGCAGAATTAATCGTCATTCTCAGGCTAGGTTGCTTGCTTACTCCTTCCCGCAGCACAGCCCGTAAATTCTCTTTAGCTCCAGCTTGGAGATAAAGATTCAAATGTGATTCGCCAGAACTGCTAATCCCTGGTAAATTCTCAAAGTTAATTAAAATACCCGTCTGTAAGGTATTCATTTGGGCAATAATTTGCCGACTCAAGCCGCTCACACGTCCTGTATCGACATTGCGGGATTGAATCATCATCTCGATCGCTTCTTTAACTGTGGTCATATTGTGAGGAGATAGGGAACAATAAATTGGTACTTATCCATTTTCGTCCCGATAGTATCGGGGAGAGCGTGGATATAGGAGTGGTAGATGCACCCTGATTATTCGTCCCTGACTTACCTTTGTGTGAGTTGGGGCTTTTTATGAGATCGGATACTGGTGCGTTACGGCTTGCGCCTAACACACCCTACCTCAATCTAGTCGATCGTTTAGGATTGATGCAGTTGTTATTAGTCCGTTTTAATCTCCAATAACAACTTCGCTGTCAACTCTCAACTGTCAACTATCAACTGTTTAATCGGTTGCGTCATCGCATATAATAATTATTCATCGATCGTTAGGAGCTAAGATTACGGCTTATACGCGCCCCCTTGCTAATTTAATCGAGCAATTACAGCATTTGCCTGGAGTAGGCCCTAAATCTGCCCAGAGATTAGCTTTACATATTCTCAAACGATCGACCGCAGAAGTCGAACAATTGGCTCAAGCTCTGATCGAGGCTAAACAGCAAGTCGGCTTGTGTCAGGTCTGTTTTCATTTATCAGCCGAACCGACTTGTGATATCTGTCGCAATCCCCAACGCGATCGACAAACCATCTGTATTGTCGCTGACTCTCGCGATGTAATTGCTTTAGAAAGAACGCGAGAATTTAGCGGTCAATATCATGTATTAGGTGGCGTTATTTCACCGATGGATGGGATCGGGCCAGAACAATTAAATATCTCATCTTTGTTGCGGCGGATCGTGGCCCAAGATGTCAAAGAAGCGATTGTGGCGGTGAGTCCTACAGTTGAAGGTGAAACCACAACTCTCTATCTAGGAAGACTTATCGCACCCTTAACCAAAGTCACTAGAATTGCGTTTGGGCTGCCAATGGGCGGCGATCTAGAATATGCAGACGAAATAACCCTCGCCCGCGCTCTAGAAGGCAGACGAGAGATAAATTAAGGGAAGTAACATTTCGCCAGTCGGTCCACATCATCAGCTCGATGTCAAGTTAAACTCACCACTAAAAGATAATAACTGTCAACTTTTAATTAAATTACGTTAGTCTTTTTTTAATCAAAACAACTAACTGACCTAATTGTTTTTTCAATGTGTCAACATCAGTTTCAAGTTTGATTACCTTTTGAATTGTGGTATCATTTTCGGTTTGCTGAGTTTGTCGTTCAGCGTCAAATTTGGCAGTCAACTTTTGAATTGCTACAACTTGAGATCGATTTGCTGCTAGCAGTTGTGCTTGTAGCTCTTGGATTTCAGCAGTGGTAGCTGTTTGGATTTGGGCAATATGTTCGTTCGAAACTTTCAGTTGAGCTTGTAACTGAGCGATCTCATCATTGCTAACTTGAGGTTCGGCGAGAGTCACTACCGAGCCAGGTAGTTCAGCCATCCGAGGACGCGCCTTACGCGCCTTAGTCATTGCCACTCTAATCGCTTCAGCTAGCACGACTCGATCGAATGGTTTCTCGATGAATTCAAAATATTCAAATGGCTCGGAAATCTTGCTAGTGACTTCTTCTTTTTTGCCAGACATCAAAACTAAGGGAATCTTTTGAAATTCTGGATGTGCCTGAATTTGCTGAAATACTTCCCAGCCGCTCATTTTGGGCAGAATAAAATCCAACATGATCAGAGCGGGGCGTGCCGTTTCGACAAAGCCGATTCCCTCTAGCCCATCTTTTGCTTCAATTACTTCAAAGTCACCTTCTGGAAGCATATCGCGCACGGTCTTCCGAATCACGCGACTATCATCGATTACCAATATTTTACTAGTTGCCACACTTGACTCCTTATTGTCTGTGATGAATTTAGGTATTGTTACTGGTCGTTACTCCTGTCCCTATAATTCAGATGATTTGACCCAGTTTCAGTGCAAATTGAGAAAACTTTGAGAAAATTCCGATTTCTGTTGAGAATTGCTAAAATTCAAGGGTAGCATCGATCGACCCACACCTCACAAATTAGCTGACTTTCACCATTCATCGAAATCTTAGTTCCTCAATCTCAACCCTCACTTCTTACTATGCCCTCATCTGCCGCAGATTTAGCACGTTGGCGTGCTGAAGTTCAAGCTCTTCCCACTTGGTTGCGTCGATCGATCGGCACAGCCAGCGAACTTTCGACAGTCCAACAGATTATCAAACAGCGTCAGATCCATACGATCTGCGAAGAAGGTCGCTGTCCCAATCGCGGCGAATGCTACTCTCAGCAGACCGCTAGTTTTCTGTTGATGGGGCCTACCTGCACGCGGAGTTGTGGTTTTTGTCAAGTGGATAAAGGTCACGCGCCGATGCCCCTTGACCCTCAGGAACCCCAAAAGGTAGCGGAGGCGGTCGCACTGTTGGGACTGCGGTATGTAGTACTGACAGCGGTAGCGCGGGACGATCTCGATGATGGCGGTGCGGGTTGGTTTGTCGCGACGATCGCCGCAATTCGGGCGGTCAAACCCCAGACTCAGGTGGAGGTGCTGACGCCAGATTTCTGGAGCGGTCAGGATGCCGCAGCTCAACAACGATCGCGGATCGCCACTGTAGTTGGCGTCCAACCTGCTTGTTACAATCATAATGTCGAAACAGTAGCCAGACTCCAAGATCGGGTGCGCCGTGGGGCAAAATACAGGCGATCTCTAGATGTCCTCAGCCATGTCAAAGCCCTCGATTCGAGCATTCCTACCAAGTCAGGGTTGATGCTCGGACATGGCGAAACCGAAGCCGAAATCATCGAGACATTACAAGATCTGAGATCGATCGATTGCGATCGACTCACCCTCGGACAGTACATGCGACCATCCCTCGAACATCTGCCCGTTGTCAAATATTGGACTCCAGCCGAATTTGATCGATTGGGCGAAATTGCCAGAGAATTAGGTTTTAAGCACGTTCGATCGGGGCCGTTGGTGCGAAGTTCGTATCATGCGGGTGATAGTTGATAGTTGACAGTTGACAGCGTTCTGATTAGGACAGCTTACATTAAAGTCCGTTTGGGTTAAGGATATCAGTGAAACTCTTTTCTAGATTAAATTCTAGTCAAGTAACTTCCAATTTAAATAGTTAGCACCACAGATCTTTACCCCACCCAGCCTCCCCTTATAAAGCAGGGCTGATCCATCCACCAGAGAAAAACCGCTCTAACCCTTTTCTGTCATTAAGTCTCGATCGAATGTAGATGGAAGTTAAACGAAACAATTGGGTTTTAGCATTATTCTTTTCCCAATAGATCAGCCCTGCCCTTATAAAGCGGATGCGCGCACTGGGCGGGAGACCCGTCCAGTTGACAGTGTTAGCGCACCAAGCAGGGGAGGAGCTAATCTATCATTTATTCAATTTAATTTGGTATAACCTCCAACTACAATCTAGAGTGGAGTGAAAGCCGCTCCAAGTTAGCACACCAGCCATCCATACGCAGGGGAGTTTGAGAGGGCGGCGGCTCGCGCTCTCGGCTCTGCCGAGGGTTTAGCGAGACAAGACAGCGTTCCGCTCCTCAACGGGGGGTCTGGGGGTCGGAACCCCCAGATCCGGGTTCTGCCTACACTAGGAAAATCGCAACTTGCCAGTATATATCGTATACCGATTAGCTTTTCACAAGCATTTAAACATGAGGCTTAACCCAAACTAGAATTACATTAGTAGTATACATAATGATACAAAAAAACGGTAAACGAATAACTAGTGAGATCTCGCCGATCGATGGTATATTCTAAAGAAATCCGGTGTGCATAAATGTATAACATTGTGTACGATCGCGTCTATACCCCCTTTTTCTAGTGCTGTGGATTAATGCTAATACTTACACAGAAAGTTGCTGTCAAAAAAGATATTCTAGTTCAAGATATGGGCGGCGAACTCGTCCTACTCAACTTAGAGAGTGAAGAATACTTCGGACTCGATGATGTCGGTAATGCGATGTGGTCCTGCCTCAAAGAAGCTGACTCATTGCAAACTGCCTACGATCGACTGCTCGATCGCTATGATGTCAATCCCGAAGAATTAAAGCAAGATTTCCTAAATTTGGTTGCCCAATTTGTCGAACATGAATTGGTTGAAATTACTCCAGCGTAAATACACCACCATCTCTGGACTATCCAAGCACGAGAAATCGTTACTATTCCAAGCTTTGTGGCTACTACCTTTAGTCGCAATTCTGGTCCAGACTAAGGGACTACGGGTGACTCGATCGATACTATTGCAACTGCCATTACCAAAATACTCCAGCACCAATCCGCCCCCGCTCGATGCGGTAGAAATCCAAGTCTGGACAACGGTGCGGCTAGTTCGAGTGGCGATCGGCTACAATTACCTGTGGACAAATTGTTTGAAACAGTCTTTGGTACTGTGGATTTTGCTGCGATCTCAGGGAATTATAAGTGAGTTACGCATCGGCATCCAGCGATCGACCAAATTTTCGGCTCATGCTTGGGTAGAGTATCAGGGTATTATTTTAAATGATACTGATGATGTACATCAGCGGTTTCAAGCTTTCGATCGTTCGTTTGAACAACCTATTCAGAAAAAACTGTGAGCGGAATTGTCGGGCTGATTCATACCAATAGGGCACCTATCGATCCGAGCTGCTTACGCCGGATGACTGAGGTGATGACCTTTCGGGGGCCAGATGCTCAAACGGTCTGGTCGCAAGGTTTTGTCGGCTTTGGACATACGCTGTTGCAGACAACTTGGGAATCAGCAGCCGAGTCTCAACCATTTACACTCGATCGACAGGTATGGATTGTTGCCGACGCGCGGATCGACGATCGCCAAACCTTGACTGAGAAATTAGGACTCACGCACAGAGCTAATGGCGAGCAAATATTGACGGATATCGAGCTAATTTTACGGGCATATCTCCATTGGGGCGATGATTGTGTCCAGCATTTATTAGGAGATTTTGCGTTCGGGATTTGGGACGATCGGACTGGACGGTTGTTTTGTGCGGGCGACCAGATGGGTGTCAAGCTGTTTTATTATAGTCAGGTAAGTAATTGTTTACTATTTAGCAATACGATCGCTTGTCTGCGCCAACATCCTCAGGTATCAAGCGGACTGAACGATCGAACGATCGGCGATTTGCTCCTATTCGATCTCAATCACCATCCCACCACAACAGTCTTTGCCGATATTCAAAGATTGCCCCCAGCACATACGCTCACTTGGTCTTTGGAGCGGGGATTGCAGACGCGCCAGTATTGGACGATGCCAGTACCAGAAATAATTAGGTACAAGAATTCTCAAGACTATCTCGATCGGTTTCAAGAATTGATGAGTCAAGCAGTCGGAGATCGCCTCCGTACAGATCGAGTTGCCAGCTTTCTTAGTGGGGGACTGGATTCGACGACGATCGCTGCTACAGCACTGGCGGTCGCCAGACAACGCAATCATTCGCTAGACTTGAAGGCTTTTACAGTTGTGTATGATACGCTCATACCCGATCGCGAACGTTATTATGCTGGACTTGCTGCCGCTAGTTTGGGCATCCCGATCGATTATCAAGTAGCCGATGACTACACTCTGTATCAAGGGCACAGTTCAGAATTGCTGATGCCAGCACCATACAACAATCCACTAGAGAGCGTCAATTGGGAGCGATCGCGGCGGGTTGCTGCCCATAGTCGCGTAGTGTTTTGTGGTGATGGTGGCGATGAATCGCTGACTCCCAGTTCAGCGATCGAAATGCTCAAAACAATGCCACTATTTGATGTAGGATCGGATTTGAGCCGTGCTTATTTTGGTTTTGGTGTCCGACCGCATTGGGGGTCTGGTTTACTCGGTAGACTGCGACGGGGCCAAAATTCCCAGCCAGCTCCTGCCTATCCTCAATGGCTAAATCCAGATTTTGCGCGATCGCTCGACCTCGAACAGCGATGGTCGCAAATCGTCAACCAGCCCGAGCCATTAGTGGATTCGCCGCGATCGCCAGCCTATCACAAAGTTAATTCGATCCTGTGGGCAGCTTTGTTTGAGACAAACGATCCTGGACATTCGGGAGTTCCAGTCGAAGTTAGACTTCCATTCATCGATTTGCGATTGGTAGATTATTTATTGGCATTGCCATCTACACCTTGGTGTACAAATAAGACGTTATTGAGGATGGCAAATATCGAGAGCTTACCAGCAGAAATTAGGTTGCGACCTAAAACCCCCCTAGCCGGAGACCCATTGACCGGAAAAGTTTTGCAGCCAGAGGAGCGAGTGTCAATCTCGAACATGTTGCGAGCTGTAGATGGCTATATCCACGGTGGCGATGACTTATTGTTAGCGCAGCATTTGAAGTGGGAAGACTTTATCCCCATCAGTTTCGCATATTGGTTCGATCGACATCTTCATCTCACGCCCAAGGATACTCATTTAATCCCATCAACTAGCCGACACGACACATCTTAGTCATCTGACTGAGTTAGTATCTGTCGGTTGTGTACTTAAAATTACCCCAAATTAAAACTATGAACAAGCAAGATTACCACAAGCCCGAATTTCGGATGTATGGAAATATCAGTGTGATGACCCAAGCGATGGGATCGAAGACCGCCGCAACATCAGATGGTGGAACTGGTAGTAGACGGAAGACCTCCTAGGAATTTCATTAGTTCATGAAATATTATCGGATTTATGGTCTGAATTTGACCGTTAATATCGCTTTGCCAGGACTTATTGCCATAGCTAACCTGGCAGGCGATCTTCCTGCTGTCGATGTTGTCTTGGGTAAGTTGCCAAGCTGGCTGAGTCAGATTCCATCAGGAACTCCAAATTGGCATACTCGGATGGAAGAGTCAGGACTAGACGGAGCGACATCCGATCCCATCCTCGAAGTGTGGAAGATTGACGCTCCCTTGGTGGCTGCGTCTAGCGGTAGCCTCAGCGATCCACAAAGATCCAAAACAGATCGAGATCGATCGATCCCGTCCCGCGACGAGTATTTTTACTGCCGATATGACGATCGAACTACTTTTGTGGTGAGTCGGTTAGGTACCCAGATTTGGGCAATCTGGCCGGACGATCTGACTGTCGAAGATATGGCTACTTATCTTTTAGGCCCAATTTTGGGTTTTGTACTTAGACTGCGGGGTACGGTTTGTCTCCATGCCAATGCGATCGCGATCGACGATCGAGTTGTAGTATTAGTCGGAGCCGCTGGAGCGGGTAAATCTACCACAGCAGCGGCATTTGCTCGTCAAGGTTATCCAGTGCTGTCCGATGATGTGGTACCACTGAGCGATCGAGGTGATACCTTCCTGGTTCAACCTGCCTATCCGCGCATCCGGTTGTGGGATTCCTCCGTGCGGGCGTTGTATGGTGCTGCCGAGGCTTTACCGCGATTGGTACCGACCCATCCGACTTGGGATAAACGGTATCTGGATTTGAATCAGACTGGATATCAGTTTCAGTCAGAACCATTACCGCTAGCAGCGATCTACTACATCAACGATCGGGATGACAATCCCGCCTATCCGCAGATCGTCCCGATGACTACTCAGGCACAAGTTATCACCTTAGTGACGAATACCTATACTAACTATCTACTCGACAAACAACTCCGCGCCCAAGAGTTTGAATTTCTGAGTCGAGTCGTCAAAAATATCCCCGTTCGCCAACTTACTCCACATACGGACATCGAACGGTTAGTTGAGACGATCGAACTAGTCATCAATGATTTTCGGCACGAACGAGATAAGGTATAGTTTATCCCAGTCCCCCCGTCCCCTACCCCACAAACTTCGATGAGTACTTCGATCCAAGGTTATAGCATTTTTGGCTATGGTGATATGATTACCGATCGCTACCGGATCGATCCTTATATTCAAGCCCTCAAAGCAGCCATTAAACCTGGTGCGGTAGTATTGGATATCGGCACAGGGACTGGTTTTTTTGCTGTGCTTGCCTGTCAATTTGGAGCGCGGAAAGTCTACGCGATCGAACCTGATGATGCAATTAGTATCGCCAAACAGGTAGCGATCGACAATCACTGTGCTGATAAAATTGAATTTATCCAAGCTCTATCGACGCAGATCGATTTACCAGAGCAAGTAGATGTAATTATTTCCGATCTACGCGGCGTCATCCCGCTCCATCAATATCATCTAGCCGCCATTACCGATGCCCGCCAGCGATTTCTCAAACCAGGTGGCGTACAGATCCCGCTCCAAGACACGATCTGGGCCGCTCTAGTCTGCGATCCAGAATACTACCACAAAAAATATCTTTCACCCTGGGCAGATGCTCCCCACGGCTGTATTTTGACCGCTAATCGTCAGTTTGTGACCAATATTTGGCACAGACATCGGATCGAACCAGCGCAATTATTAGTCGAGCCGCAAGTCTGGACTACCCTCGACTATACTACTGACCTCGAACCCAACGTCAAAGCGACCAGAACATGGACGATCGATCGATCTGGTACCGTACATGGCATCGGCATGTGGTTTGATGCGCTTCTAGCTGAAGGGATTGGCTTTTCCAATGCCCCAGATCGACCAGAATGTATTTATGGAAATGCCTGGATGCCGCTGACTGAGCCAGTAGATCTAGCTCCTGGCGATCGAGTATCTGTAACGCTCCAAGCCAATCTGATCGGTGAAGACTATTTGTGGTCTTGGCAAACTCAAGTCACCGCTGGAGCCGATCCTCAACACGTTAAAGCTGATTTTAAACAGTCTACTTTTTTTGGCGAGCCGCGATCGCCCCAATCCTTACAACAGCAATCCGATAGTTATGTTCCAACCATCAATGAATCCGGCAAAGTCGCGCTGACTATTCTCAACTCGATGACAGCAGGTAAATCTTTGGGTGATATCTCCCAAGCTTTGACTCAACAATTTCCGCACCGCTTTGCCACCGTTGCCAAAGCGTTGAGTTATGCAGTAGGTCTGACTCAAAAGTATAGTTGAATTAATTGATAATTGATAATTAAAATATAGCAGTCCTATTTGATTTGTAAGAATATTGTAGGGTGTGTTATCGCGAAGCGTAACGCACCGAAGGGACTGCCCAGTGGGGTTGAAATCCATTTTCTTTGTTAAAATCGCCCAAAACTTCCCCATTGCTCAACCCTAAATAATCATCTTGAAATCTTCGATCGCTAATCTTCAGCGGGCTATTTACCTAGTTTGGCAGAGTTCTCCCCGATGGACGGTAGTTGGGTTGGGATTGTTGTTGATTCAGGGTATCCTACCGTTGGGACAACTTTATGTAATGAAACGGCTGATCGACACCCTGACTCTCGGTGTGAGTGGAGCCACCCCCGAAACCCTTCAAGCCGCGCTGCTGTGGATTGGGCTAATTGGCTTAGTTTCGTTGCTCGGAGATGCCTGTAGTGCCCTGAGTAAGCTCACTCAGACCGTCCAAACTGAAGCCGTTAGCGATCGAGTCCATAGTTTACTCCATACTAAATCGATTCAGGTCGATCTGCAATATTACGAAAACACGGACTATTACAACACATTGCATCGTGCCCAAGAGCAAGCCACCTACCGCCCGCAAATGGTCTTGGCTAGTCTCCTCCAAGTCGGGCAGAGTGGACTCTCTCTCCTGGGCATCCTCGCCTTACTGACCTCACTAAATTGGGCGGTGCCGCTACTGCTGTCGATCGCTACTATTCCAGGGATTTTGATGCGGGTCAGGTACACAGGCAAAGCCTACGGACGAGTCAGCTCTTGGACGGAGAGCGAACGTCAATCTGACTACTTCCATACCCTGCTCACCACTGAACCACATGCCAAAGAAATTCGCTTATTCAATCTAGGATATCTATTTAGTCAGTGGTTTCAAACGCTCAGAACCAAGATTCGGCGAGAGAAAATCCACCTGGCTACTCAACAATCGAGGATTGACCTGATTACGAATGGTAGTGCGACTGTGGCTGTTTGCGTCGCTTGTGGTATTACTGCTTATCAAACTATCCAAGGTGCGATTACTTTAGGTGGATTTGTGATGTATTATCAAGCTTTCGGGCGCGGTCAAGGTTTTTTACGAGAACTCCTCAGTAATCTGATTGGGCTGTATGAAAATAGCCTCTTTCTCCAAGATTTTTATCAATTTCTCGACCTCAAACCTACCATCGTCGAACCCAAAGATCCCAAACCTCTATCCCCAGGCTGGGAAACTGGTATTCGCTTGGAGAATGTCAGCTTTAACTATGCTCACAGTCAACGTTCGGTACTCAAAAATATTAACCTCACGATCGAGCCTGGTGAAGTCGTAGCCATCGTCGGAGCCAATGGTGCTGGTAAAACCACACTGATCAAACTGCTGTGTCGCCTTTATCAGCCAACAATGGGTACTATTACTCTTGATGGGGTAGATTTGGGTGATTATTCGATTACCGAGCTACGTCGTCAGATTAGTGTGTTATTTCAGGATTATATCCACTACCAACTCACTGTCAAAGAAAATATTTGGTTGGGAGATATAGAAGTGGA
Source organism: Chamaesiphon sp. (assembly GCF_041737865.1). NCBI lineage: Bacteria > Bacillati > Cyanobacteriota > Cyanophyceae > Gomontiellales > Chamaesiphonaceae > Chamaesiphon > Chamaesiphon sp. The sequence continues at coordinate 44,784 of NZ_JBGSQZ010000140.1, read as the reverse complement.
ACCTAACTCCGAGCTGATTTGGGCAGCAGCACACAAAGCTGGTGCCAATCCGACGATCGATCGACTTCCACATGGATTCGATACCCGTCTGGGTAATTGGTTCGAGCAGGGTGAAGAGTTGAGTATCGGACAATGGCAAAAAATTGCGTTGGCGCGGACATTTCTGCGCGATGCTCGATTAGTGATTTTGGACGAACCAACCAGTGCTCTCGATCCCCAAGCTGAAGCCGAGGTATTTGCAAGATTTCGCCAACTCGTCCGAGGTCGCACGGCGATTATCATTAGCCATCGACTATCTACGATTAAAATGGTCGATCGAATCTTGGTATTATCAGATGGACAGCTAGCCGAATCTGGCTCTCACGCAGAATTGATGCAGCAGCAAGGTTTGTATGCACAACTATTTACCACCCAAGCACAGCATTACCAACTCTGAGATGTTACCGATTTAGGGAATAATTTCTCTACTTTTGCTTCCCATTCCCCATCAGCATCCAAATATGACATTAGCATCTGCAACCATTCCCGCCCAAAGCTCAGGGCAAGCTGAGATCGAACTGTTACTTTGTTGTAGCCATACTCATCCAGAGCCACATCAACTTACACGCATTCAAGCTTTAGTCAGACAGCCACTGGATTGGACTTATCTAGTCGAGAGAGCAACGCATCACAATATCCTCCCATTAGTCGATCGACAATTACAACAGATCGACTCTGATTCGATTCCCTCAGAAGTGTTAGCACAGATTCACGCCAATTTCGATGGAAATTTCCAGCGCAATCTTCACCTCACAGCAGAATTATTAAAACTGAGCCAACTATTTAAGACTCATCAGATCCCTATGCTCTCCTTCAAAGGGCCAATCCTCGCGCAGATCGCCTATGGAAACTTAGCACTGAGACAATTCCTCGACATCGATATTTTAGTCCCCGAAGCTGACGTAGTTCGCGCCAATCAGTTGTTGGTAGATCGAGGTTATCAGTCACAATTTGCACTGACAGAAAGCCAACAAATACTCTATGCAGGGCTACGAAACGAACATTGGTTTTGGCATGAAGAAAAACAGGTGTGTGTCGATCTACATTGGTCTATTTTACCAAAGCATTTTTCCTTTACACCAGATCCACAATTGCTGTGGAGCAAAACCGAAAAAGTGGAGTTTGGTTCGCAGTCGATCGATACTCTGATCCCAGAACATTTGCTATTATTTTTGTGCGCTCATGGTGCTAAACATAATTGGTGGAGATTGTACTGGATCTGCGATATTGCAGAACTACTGCGAACTCATCCAGATCTAGACTGGGCAAGTATTCATAGTTTAGCAGGTAGATTTGGGACAAAAAGAATGCTGTTTCTGGGACTTTATTTAGCCCATCAATTGCTCGGCGCAGTATTACCATTATCTGTATTAACCGAAATAGAGTCCGATCCGACAATACCGATCTTATCTATCGAAATTCACGAGCGGCTATTTCAAATTCCAGCTAATAGTGATGATTCGAGCTGGACATGGAAAGATTATGCGATCTATCGTCGCACGATAACATCTCTGAGAGATCGCCTCTGGTATTTGGTAGATACAATTTTGCCACCGACTCCTTTAGAGTGGCAGATCGTCACGCTACCTCGACCACTGTTCCCACTTTATTATCTCGTTAGACTAGTCAGACTAATTTTAAAACATCTGTTTCGGATCGATGTTTAAATAGTTGACAGTTAACAGTTGACAGTTAACAGCGAGGTTTTTAGGATGGGGATTTACACCTTTGAGCTTTATTAATTATCGGTGTTTTTCTTGCCATTGTAAACATCGCGAGGATCGACGCCGATTTCTTGGAGATATTTATAGACAACCTGCAATCTTTGCTCTACCATTACCGCCCGATTTTCTAGTCGATCGACTTTAGCTTCCATTTCAGTATTCAATCCGATTTGAGCTTGGAGCCTTTGTTCCAATTTTTTAATAATTTCCCAGGCTCGATCTGGATTAATTTCTAACTGCTTTTGGTGAATTTTTTCAGCTAAATCTACTGGAGTTGCAACACTACTTCCGATTATTGCAGGTATTTTTCCTACGTTTGTAGTAGAGACAGGTGGCTGAATATTTGCCATGACACCTGTATTTTCTGACATGATTTGAGCTAGCCAGAGGACTTGCTGCTCACGTTTTAGTTCGAGTTGCCCAGCGATTGTTTTAATAGTAAAGATCCCAGCATTGACAATGATATTTTGGACGGGATACCAATTCTGCTTGAAGTTTACCAAGATCTCCATATTAAACCGCTGTTTATCTTGAAATTTTTCGGTCGGCCACCATTTTTTCCATAAGATCGCTGGTTCAGTATACCAAATTCTATATCCGGCAGGTGTAGCATAATATTTATATTCAATAAAACCAGCACGACTACTAGCATTACCAAACATCACAAAATCTCGATCGATCAGCAGTCGATCGATTAGTTTTAAAAATGGTGAACTCTGCTTGACAATAACGTTGCAAGGCTTATTCTGTAAATACATAATCGCGATCGGATCGCCATTTCGAGCCAGTAATTGAGACAATCCACCATGGACTTCGATCCGGAGATTAGCACTAGCTAATAGTCGATCGCCACCTTGGACAAATTGCTCGATCAGTTTGTCATCATCTAGCTCAAAAACATTGAATACGCTCGATTGGCTCATCATAATTAGGTGTTAGGTGTTAGGTGTTAGGGATTAGGTCTTATCCCAAACTGACGTTAGCTAGTTAGATTAGTCAGTAGTCAACTATCAGGGAATAAACCCCACAGCTAAAATTAGCGATGTTGCTAATCAAACGATCGTCATTTGAATCAATCATACCCGCGCGATCGAGCAGTTCGTATCCGACAAAAGTCGGAGATTAGCTCATAAAAATGACAATTATTCCTAGTGGCTCTGGCAGTAGAGGTAATCGATCGCGTATCGGTGCCAAATCGCCGCTCCTGTTGCAAAAAACCACCCTACTGATACAGTAAGGTGGCTTGCTAATTGGATATGTGCCTACGATCCAGCTAAAGCAGGCTTAGGCTGACTCGCCTCATTTCGACCAGTTTCTCGCTCGACAATTCGGCGGAACTCGTCTCCATCGATTGTTTCCCGATCTAATAATAAATCGGTGAGGATATCGACCAGTTCCCGATTGTTACTGAGAATTTCTACCGCCTTCCGATGTCCAGCCTCGATTAGTTCGCGAATTTCATAATCGACTTTCGCGGCAACTTCCTCGGAATAGTCGCCATCTGAGTCGAGAGAAAATTGTCCCAGACTCGACATCCCATATCGAGTCACCATATTACGCGCAGTCTGAGTCACCGACTCGATATCACCACTGGCACCAGAAGTCACCTCCGCAGAGCCAAAGATCACCTCTTCTGCCGCTCGTCCGCCCATTGTCACCGCGATATCGGCTAAAAATTCCGAACGAGAGACTAGACCCTGTTCTTCATTGGGCAAGTACCAAGTCGAACCCTTCGATCGACCGCGTGGGAGGATCGTCACTTTTTGAAGCGGATTGTAATTGAGGATCGCACCGACGAGGGCGTGACCGATCTCATGATAGGCGATCAACCGACGACCTTTACTATCCGACAAGGAACGACCTTCCATCCCCGCGACGACTCGATCGAGCGCGTCGTTAATCTCCAGCATCGTAATTGCTTCTTTGTGGCGGCGTGCCGTAAAAATTGCCGCTTCATTCAACAAATTGGCGAGATCTGCACCTGTAAATCCAGTCGTCCGGCGGGCTACAGCTTCCAGTGATAGTTCGGGATCGATCTTTTTGTCGCGAATATGCACCTTCAAAATCGCCAGCCGACCTTTGTAGTCGGGCGGATCGACTTGCACCTGACGATCGAACCGCCCAGGACGCAATAGTGCGGTATCGAGGACATCGGGGCGGTTGGTAGCCGCGATAATAATTACCCCATTATTGCCCTCAAATCCGTCCATTTCGGTCAGTAGTTGGTTGAGGGTCTGTTCGCGTTCGTCGTTGCCCCCACCCATACCTACGCCGCGCTGACGACCCACTGCGTCGATTTCATCGATGAAGACCAAGCAGGGAGCATTCTCTTTCGCTTTTTTGAATAAATCGCGGACGCGGGAGGCACCGACTCCGACGAACATTTCCACAAATTCCGAACCGGAGATACTAAAAAATGGTACGCCGGCCTCACCCGCGATCGCCTTAGCCATCAGAGTCTTACCCGTTCCTGGCGATCCGACGAGTAATACACCTTTGGGAATTTTGGCACCGACGGAGGTAAACCGTTCTGGTTCCTGCAAGAAAGTCACGATTTCTTGGAGTTCTTCTTTGGCTTCTTCGATGCCCGCCACATCGTCAAACATTACGCCCGTTTTCGCCTGCATTTGAAACCGCGCGCGAGATTTGCCAAAACTCATCGCTTGTCCGCCTGCACTTCCAGAGCGGCGGACGATCGCCGATAGCACTGTTATTACAAACACCAGCAGCAGTACGTTGCCGAGTAGTCCGAAGATGGCATTTTTGTCAGTTGACTTCTGCACGCCAAACTCGACGCCTTTATTATTGAGTTTGTTATACAACTCCGCATTGTCATCTAGCAAGACGACCTCTTTGATCTGGAGTTTGCTATTGGCGGCTGTATCCTTGAGCGTCACCTTAGCGATTTTAGTGACGGGATCGAGTTCTACCTTTGAGACTACCCCTCGATCGACTTCCTTGAAAAGTTCTCCATAGGTCAGGATGTTGGGGTCGCCTTTTGCCAACACTGGGCTACCCCAGACAACTCCCAAAGCGATCGGCAAGCTAGCCGCTAATCGCCAGAATGACTTAGAAAATCGCTTCGATTTGAGTTGGGAACTATTACGCATATATTTAATGTTTGTCCTTATACCTGCACCTGATGCTGAGTGTCTGTATGTAGTAGTTAATTCGCAAGCCACTTACCATCGAGGCTTATATCTTCTAGTGTAGCTTCAGTTTTATTATTGCCATATTTGCGTGAGGAATTAACATTATCCATGAGTAGATTCACCACGTCGAGCAATTTACTATGCTACTTTTGCTAATGGAGAAATTTGCTTGACATCAGTATTGAGATTGACAAAGTAGAGTTCGATATTTAGATCTGGGTAGCGTTCGCGGATCGCCCAATACGCTCGACTGAGGTATTCGGTATGGGTAGACAGTTCCAATTCGGGATTATCTGCCAGACTGGGGTCGATTTTGTATTTATACACAGCACAATCTTGATGATCGAGAATTAGCACCTTTTTGATCTGGTGGAGTCGATAGGAGATATCCAATTGATCCCAGAATGCTTCAGCATCGTATTGATGTGGCATCCCACTTAGAGCCAGAGACGCCCCCGCTAGAGCCGTAAAGTCATACTGTCCGCCCAGATTTTGGAGCGATAGAAAGTAACGTTCTGCTTCTAAAATTCGATAATCGATACAACTGAGCACTAGAGCTTTGGGAACTTTTTTTTCGGCTCTGGCACTAGCAGGAGCGATCGTCAAAGCTGTAGTCAGCACTCCCGCACCAACGAGATGGCGGAGAAATTGACGGCGACTGGTCGTAGACGACGCTACACAATCGTGCTGAAAACACTGACAACTATCCTGCATGTTAATTTACTCTAATTTAGAAGACTCAGGTATTGCTGTTGCTGGCGGTACGATTTGGTTGGTGGTGGACAGTTTGCTTCTATATTCTATCAAAAGCTAGCGTCCTCACGGCAGATTTGTAAATACAAACGATACCTAAACAGTTGACAGTTGACAGTTGACAGCTTGGACGATCGCGACTCAGACCGATCGTGCATGAGGACGACATTATGATACAATTGCCGAGATCGCCGATGAAGTTTAACGAACCTTAATACTGTCTCAAGCTAGTCGAACTCACCATCAGCAACATCATGGCTGTCGTCGCAACATTTATCGTCTCAACCGCTTCAGTATGAGTATTTGGTACTTCCGCAATCCGTCGTCTTTGCTAGCCTACCAGCCCTGCGGCGAATTGGTGCGATCGCTCCCTCAATCCTATGTTGTCTATCCACATGATGCCTGCATCAAACCCCAAGCTGGATGATTTATTACTTAAATCGCTCGACTCATCCCAACTCAACCAGATCGCTACAGAGCTGGATTTGGTCGCAATCGCGATCGCCGCACTGACTCGGATCGAGAGGCTGGAAATGCGGCAAGTCGCCCAAGATTTGCAGGTAGAGTCGATCGTCTCGGAGTGGATAGACCAATGGTCCTCAGCTCGATTTAGATCGTCCAGACAGCTCGATCTCGATCAGATCCGATCGGTAGTATTGATGCTCAGTCGTATAGCCCAAAACCATCACACCTTAGTCCGTCAGACGATCGATTATTGGCAGCAGACTGTCCAATCCGATCGATTGCCACTGCAATCTCCCCCATTAGCAGACTATCTAAGTAATTTTATTACTATTTATCAAGTTCAGCTTGGGCGTGAGGCTAGTCAGTCGATAGAGGTACTCTCAGCAGCAGCTCTGACATTACTCGTCGAGCTATTATTCTATGGTGGAGCCACCGGACATCAACGCTTTTGGGGAGCATTATTACAGCGATCTGAGTAGTCACTCTCCCCGATTCAATTTAAACTAATTATTTTTAGGCATAATCATGGAGAATAACTTGACAACACGCACTTATACCGCTCCCACCTGCACGCTGATTGTATCGAGTAAACAGCCGCGATCGGGCGAGCGACAGCCGCCCCAGCCGATCGATTTTATCCTTCATTTAGATTGCTCCGATCGCGACAAACTAGACGATATTACTTTAAACGGACAACCTCAGCAGTTGGACTATCTACACCAGCTCGTGAGCCAGTATATCGCCGCGCTCGTCGCCAAATTCCCGATCTCAAATCCAGATCGGAGTGCGCCCGCACCAGCCGATCTAGACCGACTCGACTCAGATGAGACTGCTGTGAGTAGTGAGCCAGAGCCGAATTCGGGCGATCGATCCTCCAGATTCGGCATCCTCAAAAATTTGCCTGGATTGCGAAATAGTTTGGTAAAATTAACGCCAGCCAGCAAAATCCCGAATGATGCCAAACCGAGTATCTCCAAATTACTCGGTGATAAGTCTGACGATCGCCAGCAAGTGCGCCCAAATCGGGATCGCTCCACCCCACGTTCAGAGGCAGCCACCGCGCCATATTTCACTGGGAGTAGCGATCGCGCTCTCGATCACCAACTCTATCTAGGCAACTTAGGGACAGTAGGCTCGGGAGAAGTACTAACCCTATCAGCCATCCAACTATTCGATCTCGCCACCGTATTAGATGAATATGTCGCCGAGCATCAAATCCTTAGTGACGATCGAGATCGTACCGCGACATTCAGCCGAGCAGATATTCCAGCCCATGGAGATCGTGTCGCCGAGTTCAACCCGATCTCTACACCACCATCTCGATTGCCAAATTTACCAAATATCCCTGGGGAACCAGCAATCGATCCAGTCTATTATCGGACTCGACGTTCCCAGTCATCGTTTATGTCGGCGATCCCTTGGGCGGTAGCAGCAGCTCTAGCTGTTGGGGTACCATTATTAATCCTCGATCCCAATCCCAATCCGCTCAAAGACGCAGTTAGTAAGGTCAAAATATTCAATCCCACTAAAAAACCCGACCTAGCCACAGCGAAAAAACCCGCAGCCACACTCCCAAGCACCCCAATCAACCTCGATCCTACTGTGCCCACGGCTACGCCGACACCATGGCAAGCACAGCCAGTTCAACCACCTCAAGTCATTCAGAAACCGCCAGCAAGCATCAACACGCCTCAAAATCCCTCGATACTGGGAACTGCTTTATTACCAGATGCGATCGCCAACAAACCAGCCACCGCACCAACCACAACCGCCAGCGGGGAAAACGTGCTGTCAGGCATCGCCGCCAATCCACCCAATTCAACTCAGCCACCAGCAATTGAGAAGATCGACAGCACCATCGAACGGAAAACTACGCCCAGAGCCAAACCCGATCGGGTAGCCACACCATCATCAGTTGTCCCCAGCCCAGCTACCACGATGACTAAAAATCCGGCGGCTCCTGGCAAGCTATCGGTTTCAAAAAGACCGATGTTAATCCCATCACCAAATCTGTCGCCGATTGTCGTCAGTCCGTCGATTGCCGCCCCAGTTCCCTTCAATCCACCAGTACTCGAACCCAGCGAACGGCTCCCCAAAACTACCAAAACTACCACCCAAAAAGTCCAGCCGACTCCAATCGCCAGCAAAACCAAGCCCAAACCAGCCAAATCGATCGCTCCAGTCAGTACACCAAGCTTTGAGCCATTTGCACCAATACCCAGAAATCCCAATCTTATCAACCCCAACCAAAACGATCCCGATCCAGCCGAGTCTCAAGCTCCGCCGATCGTCGTTCCCGACAAGCCCTTGCAATCTAATGCTGGTGCTGCTAACGCTGAAGCAGCCGATGCAGCCTCACTCCAAGAAACCAAACGTTACTTCCAAGGTAAATGGAAAGCCACACCCACCCAAACCAATTCACTTCAATATGTAGTCCAAGTGAGTGGTAAAAGTGGAATTGTGCAGAATGTATCGCCACAAGGTGAAGCAGCAACAGCCTATCTCCAGCAAACTAAATTTGTCAAACCTGGGCAAAAGCTGATTTCTCCAGCAGCAGCGGGTAGTAGCGATCGCAAAATTCGGGTTTTACTCCAGCCTGATGGCAATGTCGATACTTTCACCGAACCATAATATATGGTGCAAGTTTGTATTAAGATCGACAAGACCAATCATCCATAATTGAGAGCAGTTTGTGTTATATCGTCATCGCTGGGTCATCAATCTAGTTGTAGCTGTGTCTCTGCTGGCCCTGACTGGATTTTCATTATTTCCGATTTTCAATCTAGTTCTAGACGGTGGTGCCGCAGTCGCCACCGAACCAAACAGCCTTTCCACCGCGCAAGCTAGTCAAATTCAAGCTCAAGCACAAGGTTATACCCAAGTCTTGCAAAAAGAGCCAGACAACCAAGTCGCGCTCAAGGGCTTGCTCGATGCTAGGCTGCAACTAGGAGATATCAGAGCTAGCTTACTACCGCTCGAAAAAATCGCTGCACTCAACCCTCAGACTCCCGATTATACCGTCCTGCTAGCTCAAACCAAGCAATATTTGGGCGATCGAGAGGGTGCGACAGCCAGTTATCGGACTGTATTGGCAACTAGTCCCCAAAACATCAACGCCCTTCAGGGACTAGTTAGCCTACTCCTTGATGCAAAACGTCCTGAAGCAGCAACGGGCGCGGTAGAGGCAGCTCTAAAGACTGCCACAGCCAATACCGATGCCACTGCACTCAAACTACTTTTGGCGCAAATTTATCTCACCCAACAGCGCAATGCTGACGCACTCGGGATTTATGATGCCGCGATCGAAACTAATAAAGCAGATTTCCGTCCAGTCTTGGCTAAAGCTCTAGTATTCAAACAGATGGGCAATCTCACAGAAGCCCAATCGCTGATGACTGCTGCGGTAGCTCTAGCTCCGGCTGAGTACAAAGATCAGATCGAACAATTGGCTCAAACTACTCAACCGCCAAAGGTAACACTAGCCCCAAATCTAAGTACTCCAGCACCTGCTGCCGCACCGCTGAAGGCACCCACTCAGCCTACAGCTAAACCTCAAGCTGTGAAATAGTCTACATTAACAAGAAAAGTCGGGGCAACTCATGAATCGCCCCGACTTTTCTTGTTAATCTAAGCGAGTGGTGGGAATCGAACCCACATCAATAGCTTGGAAGGCTATAGTTTTACCACTAAACTACACTCGCACTTTAAGCGGGATTAATTTACCGCTTAAACATATTAGCACATCTCTATTGATTTGCAATAGGTGTGGAATAGGGGCAACTTGAAATCGCCAATTCTGTGCGCGAACGATTAGGCTTTGCCTACACTGTGCGAACGCACTAGAAAGGCTCATTTGAGTAAATATTCATCGCAACTCAATTCCCCTACCCACCCTACTACTCTTTTGCCGTGGCTGCTTCTACTAATTTGACTTTGGTAGCTAAACCGAGAAATTGCAGCACCTGAATCGTCATCCAAGTGATGTCGATTTCCCACCATTTCATCCCGTGACGAGCGGAGTATTGATAAGCATGGTGATTGTTGTGCCAGCCTTCACCGTAGGTAGTGAGGGCTACCCACCAGCAATTGGTAGAGTTGTCAGTGGTGTCAAAGTTGCGATAGCCAAATTTGTGCGTCGCGCTATTGACTAACCAAGTGCAGTGATAGACGATGACCAATCTGGCAAATACACCCCAGAATACAAATGGCCAACCACCGATCGCATACAATACTACTCCCAATACTACTTGAAGTGGGAAAAAATAATTATTCAAAAATTGATAGAATGGGTCGTTAACAAGATCTTTGGTAAAGCGGGGAATATCGCTTTCAGCCGGAACCTCAAAACACATCCAGCGGACATGACTCCACAAAATACCTTTTTTGGAATCATGGTGATCGACATCTTCATCCGAGTGTAAATGATGGTGACGGTGCAAACCTACCCACCAAATAATCCCACCTTGTAATGCTAACGTGCCGCAAAAAGCAAAGAAATATTCCAACCACTTGGGCACCTGGAAGCTGCGGTGAGACAGCAAGCGGTGCCAACCTAATGTAATCCCTAATCCACCTGTAATCCAGTGAAGTAGTACTGCCACCCCGACAGCTTGCCAGCTAAATAGTCCTGGCAAAAAAGCACAGATCGCGCCGATGTGAAAAATTACGAGCGCGATAATCATCGTCCAATCGAGACGAAGTTTTGTTGATGCGGCAACAGTCATTGAGATAACCTATGAAGAGTTTTAATAATATGCCCAGTCTGCGTGCAGATCCAACAGGCAAACACTTTACCCGATCGAATCATGAACAGCGCATTACTCATTCCAGCAGCAGAAAAGGCACTATCACTGATTTTTAATGGTATTGACAGTCAAGTCAAGGGGAATATCCGTCGAGTTTTGGAAATTTATTGTCGTCATCGAGTAGGTGTCCGACATTTTTGCAGTGTCAGCGGCTACGGACACGACGATTTGGGGCGCGAAACTCTAGATAAAGTTTTTGCAGAAATTATGGGAGCCGAAGCCGCAGCAGTACGAGTCCAATTTGTTTCGGGCACTCACGCGATCGCTTGTGCTCTATTTGGCGTACTGCGCCCAGGGGATGAGCTACTATCAGTGGTAGGTGCTCCCTACGATACTTTAGAAGAAGTAATCGGTACTAGAGGTACGGGACAGGGATCGCTCCAGGAATTTGGCATCAGCTATCGCGAATTAGCCCTTGAGAGCGACGGGGGGATCGATTGGGATACTCTGAGCCATTCGATCCACGATCGCACGCGGATGGTCTTAATTCAGCGTTCCTGTGGTTATGCTTGGCGATCGTCTTTATCGATCGCCGACATTGAGCGGATTATCCAGATTGTCAAAGGTCAAAATCCCCAGACTATTTGCTTTGTAGACAACTGCTATGGTGAATTTGTCGAGGATCGCGAACCGCCAGCGGTAGGTGCCGATCTGATTGCCGGATCGCTGATCAAAAATCCTGGCGGAACCATCGCCACAGGCGGCGGCTATGTGGCGGGGAGAGCGGATCTAGTCGAAGCGGCAGCTTGTCGGCTGACGGCACCAGGCATCGGTTCGTCAGGTGGTGCTACTTACGATCAAAATCGGCTGTTATTTCAAGGTTTATTTCTCGCCCCCCAAATGGTGGGGGAAGCGATGAAGGGCAATCATTTGACAGCCTATGTCTTCGATAAATTAGGCTACCAAGTCAATCCTTTACCGTTGGCACCGCGTCGCGATGTGATCCAAGCAATTAAACTAGGTTCCAGGGAGAAATTAATTGCTTTTTGTCGATCGATCCAACAAAATTCGCCGATCGATGCCTACGTCGATCCGGTTCCAGGTAAACTACACGGCTATGAGAGCGAGCTGATTATGGCTGGCGGCACATTTATCGATGGCAGTACCTCCGAGTTTTCAGCAGATGGCCCCCTGCGCGAACCTTACACCGCTTTTTGTCAGGGTGGTACGCATTGGACGCATATTTCGATCGCGCTCGAAGCCGCAATTGACGCTATTAACGCGATCGATTTGCACTAGTTCCCGCAGTTGCAATGTAATTAGCGATCTTCAAAAAGCCAGCTCATCATGAATTAGTACATGGTGAGCTGGCTTTTTGATTGAGGCACTTCTCTCCTGGTGCGTTACGGCTTACGCCTAATACACCCTACATCTAAAACCTAACTCCTAAAGCCTAAAGCCTAAAGCCTACATCGTTGGAGGCAAGTCCGAAGTACAATGACTGCATTTGCTAGCAGCGATCGGAATCGTAGATAGGCAATATGGACACTCCTTGGTATCTGAAGCTTCGATTTTTTCTTCTTTGCGCTTAAATTTTGCCATCGCTCTAACCATCAAGAAGATGACAAATGCGATGACGACAAAGGAAATAATATTTGATAAAAATAAGCCCAGTTTAGCTGCGCCCACCACCCATCCTTCCAAATCCTTTGCACCGCTGGCTTTGATCGATGGTTCGAGAATTGCTGGGGTGATGACATCCTTAACCAAGGAATCAACCACTTTACCAAAAGCTCCACCCATGACTACCGCGATCGCTAGGTCAAAGATATTACCCTTGATCACGAAATCTTGAAAGTCTCTGATAAATCCTGTTGCCGCCGCTCTAGAAGATCCGATCGTCATAGTTGAGATTATGCCTATCTTTGTGTTGGTAACTATCGTCATCCTACTGGAGTTCATCTGAGTAAAGTTAACTCGGAGGATTACTTAGCTTCATTCCCGTTTGGGTTTAGGCTGCTCGTGTAGGATCGCGAACGACCGATTGAGAAAACATTATATCCCAATCGGTCAAAAAATTGATTAATTTCAAACACCTTCTGAAGCAGATTAAATATCAACTTAGGCTCTCGATGGTGACGTCCGTATCGAGACTTAATTCCTCGCGTGGCGATCGAATTATTTAAGATAGTATTCAAATGCTATCTATGTAGATAAAGACTAAATTAGCAAGACCAGATCGCCTCTGCTTAAATTCAGCGGTACTGAAAATCGCTGCTTATTTCATACCGATCCAAACCCGAATCAACAGTAGAAGAGTAGCCCCAACCACACCGGATAAAATCGACAACCAGATCGAAAATTTCTTTACAGTAGCCATCTGAATCTTTTGACGAGCTTGCAAATTAGTGTAAAGCGAAATCAGTTCGCGATCGCGCAAATCGAAGTTAATTAATTTTTGTTGAGCCTCTTGTCGGACAGTTTTACGGAGCGATTCGACTTCAGCTTTGAGAGCAGCGATCGATTGACGATCGTCACCGATCTGTTGAACTATCTCTGCCAGTTGCGATTGGATCGAATCGGCTGTGGCAATCGTCTCTGCTGTGAGTGCGGCAAATTGCTCCTGTCCCACTCGCATGGATTGGGATGCTGCGAACAATCGATCGATTTGGGTGACTTTCGATTGCAGCATTTGGGATGTTTCGACCATCTGCGCGTGCATAGTGGTAAATTGGGCATTGAGAGCGTGAAAATTGTTGAGTTTTACGCTCATCTCGCCGCTCATCCTCGCCATCTGGAGCCGATCTGAAGCGATGGTTTGTGAAAGGCTCTGGATTGACTCTTGATATTGACGTAATTTTTGGGCTGATTCCTCGCTCTGTGTGGCTACTTGCGCTTGAATTATCTGCAAAGATTCGTACACAGCCTGTTGTTGGACGATCGGCTCCCCTGTGGAATGTCCTAAGGACGCGGTATTAATTGGCGTCTGCTCGATATCGTTGGGATTTGGCTGGTCTGAAGTCACAACTTCTAAGGAAATTAACAGCGCATCAAGTTCGGCTTTGACATCAACATGTCGATCGTCTGAGCCATTTTGATGCTCGAAGGGATCGCCAAAATCGGCAGTTGAATTAAGCAAGTAGCATACCTCGTAATTGGTTGGGAATCATCCACTGTAGCGATCGTACTTGAGTTCCTACAGATCTCATAGACCTGTAGGGGCAGTGTTTGATGCCTGTCTACGATTGCTACAGTTGTTTTGGTATGCCACAATTCTATTATCTTGTTTGATATTATAACTGTTGACTTAGCGGTTCTAAATAGACTTTATGCTGAATTTCGATCTGCGGTGGCGGAGTCGCTCTGCTTAGGCTACTGTGTTCTCGTACCGCTAACCCTTATAATAAAAGTCGATAATCAAAATTATTAAAAATAGGTAATCATTGTGACTGCTACTGTCCAATCGCCCGCTACAGCACGTCGAGTTGTATTTCCATTTACGGCTATTGTGGGGCAAGCGGAAATGAAATTGGCTCTGCTATTGAATGTGATTGACCCCTTCATTGGGGGAGTAATGATCATGGGCGATCGAGGTACGGGGAAATCTACCACGATTCGGGCATTGGCAGATCTGCTGCCAGAAATTGATGTGGTAGCTGGCGACGCTTTCAATAGTCATCCGAGCGATCCAGATCTGATGAGTGAGGAACTCCGTCAAGAATTTTTGACAACTCAGGTAACTTTCCCCGTCGCCTCCAAAAAAGTGCCGATGGTAGACTTACCCTTAGGTGCGACAGAAGATCGCGTCTGTGGTACGATCGATATTGAAAAAGCTCTTGCCGAAGGTGTGAAGGCTTTTGAACCTGGATTACTCGCCAAAGCCAATCGCGGCATCTTGTATGTAGATGAGGTAAACCTCCTTGACGATCACCTGGTAGATGTCTTGCTGGATTCGGCAGCTTCTGGCTGGAATACTGTCGAACGGGAAGGGATCTCGATCCGTCATCCCGCCCGATTTGTCCTCGTCGGTTCGGGAAATCCCGAAGAAGGCGAATTACGCCCGCAATTGCTCGACAGATTTGGGATGCACGCTGAGATTCGCACTGTCAAAGAGCCAGCACTGCGGGTACAAATTGTCGAACAGCGATCGGATTTCGACCAGAATCCCAACAAATTCACGACTGAATATCAATCCGAACAAGTATCGCTCCAACAGCAGATCGTCGATGCTCAAACCAGACTGGCAAGTGTCACCCTCGATTACGATCTGCGGGTGAAGATCTCTCAAGTCTGCTCCGAATGCGATGTAGACGGACTCAGAGGCGATATCGTTACTAACCGCGCTGCCAAAGCTTTAGCTGCCTTTGAAGGGCGCACAGAGGTGACTCTGGACGATATCAGTCGGATCATTGCTCTGTGTCTACGTCACCGACTCCGCAAAGATCCGCTGGAGTCGATCGATTCTGGCTACAAGGTAAATAAAGTCTTTGCCCAAGTATTTGGAGTAGAATTGGCTGCAAAATAATCATCGGGAATAGTGCCGCTCGACGATCGAAAAATCCGGCTGCTATTAACAGCCGGATTTTTAGGTACTGATATCTTCGATCGGCAGATCGGGGCAAATAGCATGAAACTAAAATAATAATGCGTACCCAGCCCCGTTCTTTGCTGACAGCATATCAAACGAATTTATCAATCAGTCCAGTAATCGATTTTTGGATCTTTTGTTTGCGTTCCCAATTTTGAAATGCACGATTGTATCCTTGACCCTGACTTTGATAAAATAACTTCCAGGCATCTAACCCAAAACCCATCCCCCAGAAAATCAATATATATAAAGACCAAGGTACGCCGAATCCAGTCAGAAAGTTTAAGGCGACCAAACAAGTATTAGTAATCGTATATCTGCCTAATTTAGCTTGAAATCGCAATTTACGATAAGTATCAAATTCTTTAAACTTCTCGCTCGCACTCTGTTGCGTCAGCCACTTAGTTTCGGCTAGCTTGAGCGTCTCTGGCGCAATCCGTAATTCATCAGCAATTTCTAATATCTGTGCGTAGGACAACTCTGCATCTGTACTAGGATACTGAGCCAGCGCGATGTTTAGGATCTGTTGGACATCTTCCTGGCTATAGGAGCGAGTCAAGGATCGTTCTTCTGAAGAGTTCATATCGATCGATCGAACCAATTATTAAGTAGGTGAATAAATAAATATCTACATTTATTATGACATCTAATAACCAGTGACATAGGTAGCGATCGCTACCCTAATTACCGTACTCAGCACTAGTCTAACCCACATTTTTCCACCAGCCGAAAGTCGGCCCAATCAGGCGTACCATCAGCCAGCCGAATACCAATAACCCAATCCCAATCCAAGCGCCTTTGGTACTGACTCTCACAAATTCTGTTGATTGAGTTACCGTCAGTGGTAGCCAAGCAACAATCCGTTGTGCTTCAGGTATTCCAGTTTCTTTCCGTCGCTTTGCGTCACCCATAACTATCCCTCAATTTACTCTACACTCACTGAATCTAGATACTATTTATGTTAATTGTCAAGGAGCCGCAACTTATTTTAATTAATTTTACCAAATACCGCCCCGACTTCTAGCTACTCCCTTCCCGCTCTAAGACTATAGATTAGGCTCTGTGCTTTATCCTCTGCGCTCTTTGTGCCTCTGCGGTTCAAAACTAAATCTCTGGATGAGTAATCGAATCGTGGTGAGATCTATATTCTTCTGGCGGGAAGGGAGTAGAAGTCGAGGCGGTATTGCGATTATCAACTACTTGCACTGTTGGCGTTAGCCTGGGCGTAGATCTAAGGGTACCCACAAGCGGCGAAAACGACGCCGAATAAAAAAACGGCAAGACGGGGCACCCCTACAGGTGAATTGTGTAGGGGTGCCCCTTGTGGGTACCCTGGATCTGTACTAAGCACTAGTAGATTTAGACTGGTGCAAGATGTGAGTCAACTGAATTTAATACTCCAGTACTGAAGGATCTACTTCCCGACTCCAAGCCTGAATGCCACCTTTAACATTGGTTCCTTCAATTCCAGCTTCCTTGAGGATGGTCAGAGCTTTCGCCGATCGACCACCCATCTTACAATGAGCGATGAGGCGATGACCATTAAGAGCGGCTAGTACTGCTTCGATCCCTTTACCATCTTCGATATCCGGTAGCGGAATCAACACCGAACCAGGAATTTTGGCAATATCGTACTCATTAGGATTGCGAACATCAATTAAGACAAAATCATCAGCACCACTGTCGATAAGCTGCTTGAGTTCCGTCACAGTCATCTCTGCTAACATACTCTGTTGTTCGGCTTCAGCCGCCTGAGCTTGAGGAATTCCACAGAACTGTTCATAATCGATTAATTTCTCAATTACCGGACGGACGGGATTGGGGCGAAGTTTTAACTCGCGGAACTTCATCTCTAGGGCATTGTATAGTACCAACCGACCGCTGAGAGTAGTCCCCTGACCGAGGATAATTTTGACCGTTTCCGTCGCCTGAATCACCCCAATAATCCCAGGTAGAATGCCTAAAACACCACCTTCTGCACATGAAGGTACCATCCCTGGTGGTGGTGGCTCTGGATATAAATCGCGATAGTTTGGCCCACCCTGATAGTTAAAGACTGTCGCCTGTCCTTCAAACCGGAAGATCGAGCCGTAAACGTTGGGTTTGTCTAGCAAGACACAAGCATCATTGACTAGATAACGCGTGGGGAAATTATCTGTCCCATCCACGACGATATCGTAAGGACGAATGATATCTAAGGCATTAGCCGAACTCAACGCTGTGTTGTAGAGATCGACTTGACAGTAAGGATTGATTTCATGAATCCGATCTTTCGCCGATTCGATTTTGGGTTTACCCACCCAAGAAGTGCCATGAATGACTTGACGCTGGAGATTGGAATGGTCAACCACATCAAAATCTACAATCCCCAGCCGACCAACGCCAGCAGCAGCAAGATAGAGTAATAATGGCGAACCGAGTCCCCCCGTCCCGACACAGAGGACGCTAGCAGCTTTGAGGCGTTTTTGACCTTCTAGACCGACTTCGGGGAGGATGAGATGCCGCGAGTAGCGGGCATATTCTTCAGGTAATAACTGGATTTCATCCAGGTTCGGATTGAGCATAGCTAGTTTAATTAAAGCTGATGATTGGTGATTTCAACAGCGATCGCCAAGAGGTTTGGTATCTAGAAACTAACTAGCACTCTGACCGTCGCCGACTGGTCTACAGGTACAAGGATTTAGATTTGAACACTGTCTACCAAACTGATAGCTATCATTCTACATTGTTTGCGGAGCATCTTCACAGTAGGATCGATCTGGTCAAAGCCCTACCTCAGAGCATTGGTGAGTTACGGCTTGCGCCTAACACACCCTACATTAACCTAGCTTTTTGTCTAAGATTGCTATGTGAAAATAAGTGTAGTCGGGAACGTAACTACATACAATTTGAAGTAAAAAGTTATGTTTGTTTATAATCAATCAAATAAGTACATATAGCAATCCTATTTGAGAAGATTGTTTTATAGTACAATATTATTTAACTCTCGATCGACAATATTTAAGTAATGGATAATCCACTAATAAAACAGCAAGAAGAATACAACAGAATAACCGATCTGGTGAATTTGATTAAGAGCAATCCAGATCCGAGAGAATTAAAGAGGGCATTGGCTATTAAAATGTCGATAGAGAGACAATCAGATGAAATAATAACACAAATATTAGGCGTAAGTAAAAGTTTTATCAGAGATTGGAAGAAAGCTTTCAAAGCTGAGGGAATAGCAGGAATCAAGCTAGGATATCAAGGGGCAAAAGGAAAATTAACGAGCGAGCAGAGAATCGAAATAATTGAGTGGTTAAAAAACAAAGACTACTGGCATTTAGATGAATTAATGAACCATTTAGAAGATAAATATGATGTTGTGTACAAGTCAAAGCAGAGTTATTACGATCTATTTGAGCAGGGGAGAGTTAGTTGGAAAAGATCTCAAAAAGTTAACCCCAAATTTGATGAGGATCTCGTAAAAAAAAAGAGAACAGAGATTAATAATTTTCTAGCTAAACACAAGACAGAGATTGAATTAGGAAAGATGGTAGTAGTCTTTATAGATGAGTGTCACTTGCTCGGTGGAGATGTTTGTGGGTATGTATGGGGAGAAACTAATGCCAGGATAGAAGTTCCTATCAAAAATGAAAAAGATCGACAAACTTATTTTGGAGCACTTAACTATCAAACTCTCATAGTTTATCATTGAAGCTTACCCAGCAGGTAATGGTGAATCAACAGTTAAATTTGTCAAGAATTTACAACGCAGATATCAGCACAAAAAAATCGTGTTAATTTGGGATGGAGCTAGCTACCACAGATTTGGCGAATTTAGAGAATATTTAGCCCAGGTAAATCAGGATAAGTTACCAGACGACCTAGAAGTTACTTGTATTTTGTTTGCTCCAAATGCACCCCAACAAAATCCGGTTGAGGACATTTGGCTACAAGGGAAAAACTTCTTGAGAAAACACTGGTATTGGGAGCATCCCACTTTTTATTCGATCGAGACAGATAAACCTTTTGTACTAGTGAGGTAACTAATAAATTTACCTCTGGATCGAGTAAATCGATCGTAATGTTGAGATAATTAGAGCAAGTAAATTTAAGGTAATGTGATGACCCCAGAAGAACAACAAGCAATTGAAGCACACAGTCAAGCTATTGCTGAAATTTTGTATAGAAATACAGCAGTAGAGCAACTAACTAGCTTGGGAAAAATAGAAGAAGTGGTACGAGATGCCATGCAAGAACATGTGATGCCAGGAGTGGGATTTTTTTTATCAAAAGTGTCACTAGAGAAAGTAGTGGATACAAAAGACAAATCAAAAGCATAATTGGGGAACTAGTAATTACTAGCAAGCAAGCGGAAAAGTTGGATTTAAAAAGTCACTCACAAATTAGTCCATACTTAGAAGCATGTTGTTTAAGAATAAGCGCATCAATTTCTTATGAAAGGACAGCAGAAGAAGTAGAATACCTCACAGGTATGAAAATATCAAAAAGTGTGCAACAAAGATTGATTCACAGACAAAAATTTGAATTGCCATCTGCTGAAGCACCAGTCTCAGAAGTGAGTGTAGATGGGGGAAATGTTCGAGTCCGAACACTAAAAGGAGAACCGTGTAGCTGGAAAGGATACAAGGCCGCAGTCTTACACGATCGACAAGCAATTGCCAGCTCATTTCAGGAAAACGAGAGCATAATTAATTGGATAAACAATCAAAATTTAGCACCAATCATTACTTGCTTAGGGGATGGACATGATGGAGTTTGGAATATTATTAAAGAACTTGCACCCGATCGTGAAAGAAGAGAGATTCTTGATTGGTTCCATTTAATGGAAAATCTTCATAAGATTGGAGGCTCTAATCAAAGATTATTCACAGCTAGAAGTCTATTATGGCGAGGAAAAGTTAATGAAACTATTGAATTATTTAGTGACTGTACTCTCAAACAAGCTGAAAATTTTTGTGCTTATTTAGAGAAACATCGTCACCGCATAATTAATTATGACTATTTTCAAGCGGAACAAATTTGTTCGATTGGCTCTGGCGCGATCTAATCTACAATTAAACAGATTGACCGTCGCACTAAAATATCTGGGGCGCAGTGGAAATTTGAAAATGTTCCTCAAGTGCTAGCCCATCGCTGTGCCTACATTAACAGATTAATTAGCGATCGCTAATTAAAAAGTGGGATGCTCCCACTGGTATTTATGTAAACACTTTTGGGCTATTAAAAAGCTGTTTGAGTTGTTCTATGACTGTTCAAAATTTGATTTTTCCAAGATCGATCGGTACCATTTTTCTCAGGAACTCAATTAGGATCGCTATATAAGCTGTCAAACATTTAAAACACTCTTTGTATCCTCTAGAAACCTTAACGTAAGGGATTCAGTCAAAAAATTTAGATGTAAAACAGCTTAGCAGTCCTAAATGATTCATGAGATTTATTCTTCGGTGCGTTACCCTGCGGGCTAACACATCCTACGAGCTTCTTACCGTAGGGTTTGTTATCACGATAGGGTAACACACCAGAGTCGATGTAAATCTCACTAACTAAAAGCCAAAGAAGTTTTTAGTCTTTTTAGTGATATCTTTTGCAGACTTTTCGACAGCCTTGACGTTGTTATCAGCAGTAACTTTAGCCTTTTCTAAACTATTTTTAGTAGATTGACTATCATCTTTTATGGCTGATTTTACCCGATCTATTTCTTGATTTTGTTTGTTATCAACTTGCTCGATCGAGCTAGAATTATTATCGACAATGTTAGGAGCGGCGATCGCAGGTGCAATACCGAAAGCCATACCCTGCCAGATGATACCCATCATAAACAGTACGGATATCGCTTGTTTGCAATAGGATTTGATAGTGGCGATTAGATTCATACGATCGAATTGTAGGAGATTAGTTAGCACGATCTAAAATTTATTTATCTTAAATCGTCAGATAAATAAAACTATCGATTTAAGTATTATGACTCGATCGTCGATAGGACATTATCAGGATATGCTGAAGTCAGTTAAGGTTACAATATCTTGACTAAATTCTTAATACTAATAGTTGATAGTTAGATGGCATCAGCAAAGTTCGATCGATGCTGATGCCATCTGGAATCGATAAAAATTCAGTTGTCAATTATCAAGCAACAACCGTTTGCTGTTTGAAAGCAACATTGATAACTACGTCATTGAAATCGCGATCGCCACCACCATACATATCCTCGAAGCCAAAGGTATTGTTACCCAACAAGCGGAAGTGATCGAGTTTGTCAGGGTTGGCACCGAGATAGTTGAAGTAAGCATGAACTACAGTACCGTCGCCACCATTGGTAGGATTCTTGGTCGTAAAATCATTAAATGTACCTTGAGCGATGACTACAGGCGCATAGATCTTGCCACCATCGATATCTTGGTTGAGTTTGCTATCAGTTTTACCTGTTTGTAGCAGCGCACTTTTGACAGCTTCGATCGCATAGTTGGCATCACCAGGCTTGAAGGTACCATTGGCAGTTTTGATAGTACCGTTGGTATCTTCAACAGCATAGAAGCCGATCGAATTGTTATAGGCGGCATCGCTGGTAGTAGTAATATCGACTTTGAACGCACCAGCAGAACCCGTCAGATCGAAGATCCGTCCTTGTGCTAACCCTTGAGATTTGGCTCCAGGGGGAGTATTGGGGGTAAGACCGTCAGTGTTTGCCATATTCAATACCAGTTCGTCATTATTGACTGATATTAGGTAGCCAGCATTTTGTCCTTTGGCTGTGATTTTGAATGGACTATTGCCATTGGTATCGGGCGATGAGAATAAGACATTAGTTGGTGTCTTACCCCCAGCGATCTGTTGTTGCAAATCTGCGATCGATCCATCCTGGACTTCAAATAGTTGATATGTCTTGTTGGGATCTAGGGCAAGTTCTCGTTTACCTGTACTGAAGAAAGTACCACCCAAGGTTGAGAAGATCGATCGAGCTGAGTCAGTTACCGCTTTAAGATAACCTGCGGCACCAGGGGCGATCCCACCAATACTGCCACTCGTATCATCGACAGCAAAGATCCCGATTTCGCTAACTTTATTGGTTGGTTTTTGGATGACAGCATTGATGCCAAAACCTTTAACCGTGGTACCAGTTACAAATAGGTTTTTGGTGAGGCTGACTCCCAGGAGCGGAGCGGGTGTCGGTTCTATAACTGGCGGTACAACTGGAGGAGCCGTAGTAGTAAGAGTGAAGCTTTGAGTCGCGTCAGGATTGCTACCGACAGTCGGATCGTCTACATTTACAACAGCACTAAAGCTAGTTTTGGTGGATGAGTTTAGTACTGTCCCAGCCTTGAGAGATAGAGTATTACCAACGATTTCAAAGCTATTGGCATCAGTTCCAGCTAGGCTAAGGTTATTGGTACCGATACCATCATCGGTAACAGCAAAGTCAGCAATTTTAATCCGGCTAGCGGTACTAGTGTTGTTAACCAGGCTAGCCACTGTATTGCTAAAGACAATTCCTGTCGGTGCGAGATTGACGGGTGCAGGTGGTACAGGAATGGTGAAATTAGATACAACTCTCAAGTTATTGTCTCTAGTGACATCATTTACCAGGGTGTTCTTGACAATTGCCAGTGGGGTGGTACCAAAGTAGACAATTGTATCGTTACCAACTTGCTGGGCGGGGACATCACTAACTTTAGTACCAGTTACCACATCGACTTGGATCGCATCTTCATCTGGATTGAAGTCAGTGATGATATTGGGTGCGTTGGGGAGTTTGATTCCTGACAGCTCAAACAAGTCAAAGTCAGCTCCCCCAGTCAGGGTGTCATTTTGATAGCCATAGAGCGCGTCATCACCATCGCCACCATTTAAAGTATTGCCACCAGCTCCGTAAAAAGCCACCAAATCATCGCCGCCACCTAGACCATTTAGGGTATCACCAGTGCGACCGCTATCGATAAATAAGATATCTCTGCCAGCAGTTCCATTCTTTATCGTCATTTTAATCTTCTCAGAGACAATCGGGTGTTGGACTCAAAATTGCAATCTAGTCGCTCGCCAAGGTCGATCGCTTAGATCTACTTGGCGTGTACTACTAAATACGCGGTACACGGCAAGTATATCTGAAAAAGCCGAGTTTACAAACTTTCTTTCTGAGCTGACTACTTGGCGATCGATTGCCAAATTGCCGAGCGGTTGCATTAGTTACCGATCTCGGAATGCTCTGTCTTTAGATAGACTTTTGGCGGCTAATTATTCGGTCAACAGATAGAGACTCAGTGCCGTTACCAAGCTTCACAAATGCCCCAAATGCCCGATAGACAAAGCGGTATGAATCCATAGAGAATTAATGATGATACGGTTCTTACCTTTATCCAAATATTAACCTCTAAAAAAACAAATAAAGTCATGTCCGACCCTAACGGTGTAATGATGCAGTATTTTCACTGGTACAATCCAGATGATGGTAGTCTCTGGAATCAGGTCGCCGAAAAAGCTAGTGAGTTGGCAGCAGCAGGCATTACCGCACTATGGCTACCACCTGCGTACAAAGGGACAGGAGGTGGCATGGATGTCGGCTATGGAGTGTATGACATCTTCGATCTCGGCGAGTTCGATCAAAAAGGCTCGGTGCGGACTAAATACGGCACCAAAGCCGAATATGTCAAAGCCATCAAAACCGCCCAACAAGCTGGCATCCAAATCTATGCCGATATCGTCTTCAACCACAAAATGGGTGCAGACAAAGCAGAAGAGGTAGAAGCGACTCCATTCGATCTGGAAAATCGCAATCAGCCAATTGGTGAATATCAGAAGATTGAAGCCTGGACGCATTTTACATTTCCTGGAAGGGACGGCAAATACTCCAGCATGGAATGGCATTGGTGGCATTTCGACGCGATCGATTACAATGCCAAAAACGAGGGAGAATCAGCAGTCTATCTGCTCAAGGGCAAATCTTTCGATGAAAATGTTGACTTAGAAAAGGGTAACTTTGATTACCTGATGGGTTGCGATCTCGATATGCAGAATCCCGAAGTAGTCGGCGAACTCAAGCATTGGGGCGAATGGAATCAGGATACTACCAATGTCGATGGCTTTAGATTTGATGCTGTCAAACACGTATCAGCAGAGTTCTTTCAGGATTGGGTGCAACACGTTCGCCACTATGCCAAACGCGATCTATTTGCAGTCGGTGAGTATTGGTCTTATGAAGTAGATGCGCTGCACCATTTTATCGAAACTACTGAAGGGAAAGTTAGTTTGTTTGATGCACCGCTCCACTATAACTTCCACGTTGCTAGTCAAGAAGGTGAGAATTACGATCTGACCAAAATTTTTGATAATACATTGGTGCAGCAACAGCCAGCATTAGCTGTCACACTGGTCGAAAATCATGACTCTCAGCCGCTCCAGTCACTCGAATCGATCGTCGAGTCGTGGTTCAAACCTCTAGCTTATGCGTTGATTTTATTGCGGGAAGCTGGATATCCCTGCATCTTTTATGGCGACTATTATGGCGCACACTACAAAGACAATAAAGACGGTACTGACTATGAAATCTGGATGGACTCTCATCAGTTCTTAATTGACAAGTTCCTAGATGCTCGTAAAAAATCTGCCTATGGCGAGCAGCATGACTATTTCGACCATCCAAATACGATCGGGTGGACGAGATTGGGCGATGAAGAGCATCCTGGCGGTGTAGCTGTGGTGCTCAGTAACGGTGAATGGGGCACTAAATGGATGGCAATCGGACATCCCAATTGCACTTATATCGATATCACCGAGCACGTCAAAGAGTCAGTCACCACCAATGATGATGGGTGGGCAGAATTTCGCTGTAACGGCGGATCGGTATCAGTTTGGGTAAAACAACAATAGACCCAAATCGAGTGTCAATTGACAGTTAAGTCCTGCTCCGATCTGGAGCGGGACTTGGCATCTGGCTACGATGTCACACTCAGCACGATCGCTAGTTAAATAACTAAGTACCTGTACAGAATTAATTACACACTGGCAATTCTCAAATCTTTTACTTAGAAGATGTTCAAGCAAAATCTTGTGTAATTAATTATGTCTAACTACTTATATAAAATTAATATAAATGAAAACCAATCCAAATAATCTAGATACTAGTTTGGGCACAGCCGATCGACAACAGCAGCGAAATATGCCGATCGAATCCGAAGTTCGCCCCGAACATATCATCAAAAATGTAGAAACGATCGATAAGTATCACACTCAAAATCAGCAAAAGATCGCCGCCGACCACCGGATCTTAAACAAAATTGCGGCTTTTCTAGCTCGTCCTGGATTTCTCTACTTACAAATCGGATTTTTTGCTGTGTGGATCGGCTGCACCAATCTAGCGGAGCGAAATCTAATTGCCAAGAATTTCCCGCTGTTCGATTTGCATCTGCATGGGCTAGAAGTGGCGTCTTTACTCATCACCACTGAGGTACTGATCGCCCAAGCTCATCAGGAAAAAGTGGCTGAAGAGCGATCGCATCTGATGTTGCAGCTCAACCTCGTCACTGAGCAAAAGATCGCCAAATCGATCGCCTTGCTCGAAGAACTGCGTATCGATTTACCCAATGTCAAAAATCGCTATGATGTGGAGGCCCAAGTGATGCAACAAGCCAGTGACCCCTAAACAATTTTGGAGGTGATCCAACATGTTTCCGAACAATCTCCTGACTCGGAGCTAGAAACAAAAATAGTTAGCACTTGAATCTAGATATTTATTGTGAATTAGTTAATCTTCGATCGCCACCAGCCACAATGACCGCAAAAATGCACCAAGATTCAGTCAGTCGCGATATTTTAGGAGTGAAAGTTCAGCAAGCTGTTGTCACCGAATTGCTTGAAGAGTCAGTCGAATCCGACGCGGCTGTGCCCGAACAAGTACTCAGAAATATCGAAACAATTACTAACTATTTAGAACGCTCTGAGCAAAATGTACCGATCTCGCAACGCATACTCGACAAAGTTGTCAGTGTATTTGGTAAACCGCAATTTCTGTATTTCCAAATCTTATTTTTCACGATTTGGGAAATCTGCGGTCATTTAGTCGATCTCGGTATATTGCCAGCTAGTTTTCCGCAGATCGATCTGCGCGCAGAGTGGTTGGATTTGGCTGCATTATTTATATCGACGGGAGTCTTGGTATCCGAAAATCGCCAGGAAAAGGTCAACGAAGAGCGATCGCATCTGGTGCTCCAACTTAATCTAATTACGGAACAAAAGATCGCTAAGTTGATTTCATTAGTAGAAGAACTGCGTACCGATTTGCCCAATGTCAAAAATCGTAACGATGTTGAGGCCGAATTGATGAAACAAGCAACTGACCCCCAAGTAATTTTGGAAGTAATTCAAAAAATTTCCGAACCATCACCCATTTCACCGCTGGAGGATCTACTCGATGAAACGCAAAATTAGTCTAATTTTTAACCCTGTTGCCGGACAAGGTAATCCCGAAGCAGATCTCGCCACGATCGAATCTCTACTCAGTCCAGAAATCGACCTAGATGTAGTCATCACTACAGCCGACTGCGAACCTGGAGAACTAGCGAAAGCGGCGATCGATCGCGGTGCTGAGGCGATTATTGCCTCTGGGGGTGATGGTACGCTCTCCGCTGTGGCGGCTGCTCTGATGAGTTCTAAGATCCCACTGGGCATCATTTCACGCGGTACTGCCAATGCTTTTGCCAATGCCCTGGATCTACCCACCACGATTCCTGAGGCTTGTGAAGCTATCTTGGCAGGTAATACCAAGGTAGTCGATATGGCTTGGTGTAATGGTTTGCCGATGGTGTTGTTGGCTGGAATTGGGTTTGAAGCTGAAACGGTGAATTTAGCCGATCGGGATGCCAAAAATCGGCTGGGGATGCTGGCTTATGTCCTCGCTGGACTCAAGCAAGTGGGCAAGTTTAACCAGTTTGAGGTCGAAATCGAGCTGGAAGACAAAATTGTCGCGGTCTCTGCAGCGGCGATCACCATTGCCAATGCTGCTCCAGCTACGTCAATTTTGGCTCAAGGGTCGGCGGGAGTAGTATTTGATGATGGAATGCTCGATCTGACGATCGTCGCACCTGCTACACCTCTAATCGCGATCGCTACTGCCTTCGATTTGCTCAGTTCCACACTACGCGGTGAAGCCTCCGATCGAGAGGATGTCGGTTTCTTGCGAGCGAAGCGATTTAAAGTAACGACCAACCCGCCCCAGAAGGTGGTATTGGATGGTGAGGTAATTGGTAATACCCCTGTGGAAGTCGAGTGTATTCCTGGTGGTTTGACTGTATTTGCGCCCCAAGTGGAGGAGGTGCAGCCGCTGGAAAAGTTGGAGGGCTTGCCAAATCTCAAAGTTGAGATGAAAGATTAGGGAATCTCGATCGCCCCGTTTTTGTTGAAGATGGTATCGCGATCGCGGTTGGCTTTCACAATGTTACGGAGATCGAAGAACGGTTGAGGGTGACAGCATCAAAATCAAAAAAAAGTAGGGACAACTGATGAATTGCCCCTACTTTTAGCCGATTACTTTTTGGGTGGCCCGGCGGTAATTACCACTAATCGATCGGGTTGAATCAATTCTTTGGCAACTTGGTTGACTTGTTCTAATGTCACAGCTTGAATTTTCTTGGGAAATTCGCTAATTTCATTAGGATTTAAACCGTAGACAGCATTACCGAGGGTAGCTCCGGCGATTTCGTCAGGAGAGGCGAGTTCGACGGTGTAGTTACTGGAAATGCTGCGCTTGGAGTTGGCAACTTCGGCGGCAGTTACGCCTTTGGCTTGCAAGTCTTTCAACAACGCGATCGTGCTTTGAGTGGCTTTGGGAGCATCTTCTGGTGAAGTCTGCATCGAGATGATAAATGTGCCCTGGCGTTTACCAGCAGCAAAGCTACTGTAGATCCCGTAGGTTAAACCCTGTCTGTCGCGAATTTCGGTACCGAGACGGCTGGAAAGGGTATCGCCACCGAGGATTTGATTTAAAACTAAGGCTGAATAATAGCGCGGATCTTTGCGATCGATCGCCTTATTGCCCAGTAGGGTAATTGCTTGGGTTTTCCCTGGGAGTGAGGGACTAAGTAGGATCTGTTTGGCAGGTAGTTCGACTACTGGATAGTTGAGTTTAACTGTCTGGGCGGTAGTTGACCATTTGCCCAAGTTAGTTTCTAGTAAGCGTTGGACATCTGCTACCTTAAAGTCACCGACGATCGCTAAAATCGTGTTGCTCGGTAGATAGTGTTGACGATAAAAAGCTTGCAGATCCGCCGCTTTCAATCCTGTCAGCGTTTCGGCTGTAGGAAAGACGGTGAAGGGGTGCCCTTTGGGATAAATCGTCTGCTGGAACTTGCGCCGCGCCACACTATTGGGGCTATCCAATTCTAGTTTCAGGCTAGTCAAAGAGCGTTGACGGCTGAGGGCAAATTTGTCTTGAGGGAAGTTAGCATTTTGGACTACATCACCCAAGGTTTGGAGGAGGATGGGCAAATCTTTAGACAGCGCATTACCACCGAGGCTGACACCTTCCCGACTCGCACCAAAACCTAGCCCAGCACCACGACTTTCGAGTGTTTTGGCGATTGCTAGAGCTGTCTGAGTTTTTGTCCCACTCATGATGTTTGCGGCTGTCAGAGTTGCCAATCCAGCTTTTTGAGGATTGTCGAATTCTGTTCCGGCTTGGATACTCCCAGTCAATGTTACTGTCGGCGTACTGGTATCGGGCAGCAAAAATACCCGCAATCCATTCTTGAGCTTCACCTCTTGGGGCAGAGCTTGAGTTTGACTGGTGGTATCTGGATCTAGTGGGGGGAGATATTTTGCGAGTTCAGCAGGGTCTACTGGGGCACCTGTGCTGAAATTCTCGGCTGTTTTGCCGTCTTTAGCTGCTGGTGCAGATTTTCCGGTGATTTGGGTAGGTTGAAAGTTGCCGACAGTTTTGAGATCTGCTTGAAGATATTTTTTGGCTACCCGTTGGACATCTGCGGCGGTGACACGTTCGACTCCCGCCAGATATTTATCGGTAAATTGATAATCTCCAGTAGTGGTTTGATCGTTCCCTAGTTGTCTGGCTTGACTATTGATATCGCGATTGCCCAGGAGATAGCCAGCTTTGAGTTGAGCTTTGGCGCGGGAAATCTCGCCGGATGTGACTCCTTTTGTTTGGAGCAATTTAATCTCTGTCGCGATGGCGGCTTCTAGTTTGGGGACGGATTTGCCGACTTCGACGATTGACGAAATCTCGTACCAACCACCTGCGGCAAGGTTGGCTGCACCACCATCGATACTAGTCGCGATCCCTGTTTCGACGATCGATTGATACATCCGCGAACTGCGCCCTTCAGTGAGGATATAATTCATCACATCGATCGCGGGTACGTCGGGATCGGTAGCTTGAGGTAAGGGATAAACCTCGCTCGCGATTTGGGTACTACCTGGCTCTTTGAGCGTAATCCGACGAGTCGGTGCAGTTGCAGCCGTAGTTGCAGGTTGAACGACTTTGAGTTCCCGACGCGGTACTTTCCCAAATGTCTGCTGAACTTTAGACATCAGACTAGCTGTATCAAAATCACCCACAACTACTAATGTGGCGTTATTTGGTGCATAGTAAGAATCATAATAAGACCTGACTTGCTCGACTGTAAATTTTTCGACATCTGCTTTGGTACCGCCGACAGTCAAACCGTAGGGAGTATTCGGAAAAGCGGCGCGTTTTACAGCTCGATCGAGTCGATAACTAGGGCTATTTTCATAGCCTTGGAGTTCGGAAATCACGACCCGTTTTTCGCCAGTAAGTTTCTCAGTATCGATCGTCGAATTCTGCATTCGATCGGCTTCTAATGTCAACAGACTGCTAAGTTTGTTTTTCTCAACCGTCCCAAAATAAGCTGTCTGATCGTAACTAGTAAAGGCATTAAAACTACTACCTAAAGCTGAGAACAATCGCCCAAATTGGACGGGACGATCTTTAGTACCTTTGAATAACATATGCTCCAATTGGTGAGCGATGCCATTCACTCCAGGAGCTTCATCTCGCGAACCAATTTTGTACCATACCTGGACTGTCACCACAGGTGCACTCCGGACTTCTTTAGTTAAAATGGTCAAACCATTTTCTAAAACTGTCTTTTTGACATTTGCCGTTAACGTGGCTGGAGCCGCAAGTACTGTCGGGGTTTTGCTAGGCTGTGCAGGCGTTTGGGCAATCTCTGAGCTGATGGCTGTCACCACCGCTGGCTGAGTAGACATCGCTGTCTGTGGGGATGCTAATACCGCGCTCAAGCACACACTAAATAACAACATCCCAAACCGATATCGTCGCCACACCACCCAAAAATCTCTAACTTTGAACATATTTATCCTGAATATTTGCAATTGATGCACTAGCAAGTCGCCGATTAGTTAGCTAATTGAGTGCGAATATCTTCAATCCGTTGGCGATTTACGCCCAGATCGGATTCACCTATTCGAGAAGCAGATCGCACCTGAATAGTTTGAGTGTCATTATCAAGATAAAACTCAACATCATCGACAAAGCCCATTAATTTACTAGCAAATTCTACATATAGATAATTGTTAGTTTCATTAACTATCTTAGTCCGAGGCATTGCTTGAACCACCTGCTTCAAATTTGCCATCGCACTAGAAAGATCTCCACTCAATGGAAGTGAGGCGATTGCATGTTCTTTATCTGTGACTGGTGCTTGACTATTTACACAATTTGGGGTGTTAGGACAAGCAGTTAATTTACCATTATTAATGCCGATATTTGTTGGTGGTTGACCTGCAAACATATGGTTACTCCAAAGTAAAAAAGCAAGTAATAAGCCGATCGCGATGACGACATATCTACTAATTTGTTTCGATGTGGCTATGGTCATCTTTTTGGTTACGTCTACTCTCTCCATATTAGAGCGAAAATCCCCCTAGGCTCGATCGAGTCAGGAGGGATTAATCAAAAACTATTCACTGCTAGAGTGAGGGTGAAATTTTTTATGGGCTAATCTTTGGGGATTGGGTGTGCGAGGACGGTAGATGCGATCGGGTTGTTAGAGAGTTAAAACTATTTAACCCCAAGCTTTGCCGCAATTTTATCAAGTGCTTTGCGATTACCCATCAGCAGCGTGACATTTTTTTCCTCAAAGGTACCTGGTCAATAAGATATGCGATCGATATACACTTATCTCGAATAGAAAAAGCCCCTCAACTTAAATTGAGGGGCTTCGATCTTAGCTAGCAACCTGCTAACTATTAGCTATTAACTAATCTAACTATTTGGCTTTGCTTCTGGTAATAGACACTTGTCGGAATCACAACCAGCAGGGCCGATCTCTTCAGTGGCATTGCCCAGATCGTACCGACTCAGTGCTATATGAAATTCCTCTGTTTGGCGACGCTGGATTACGCCAATCATCATCTCATCAAAAGTAGCCTTGTCGATCGGTTCAAAGGGCAACCGAGGGAAAGTTTGGTGGTCGTCAAACCGCGCGAGGAGCGCAGCAGAGATGTAACCCTCATCATCTCTGATTGCCTCAAAAATCCGCTTACCCAGCGCATCGACTTCATGTTCGCGCAATTCGATCGTCGCGCTGGTATTATGTCGGACATAATGCTGCTGAACTCCCATGTAGAAGTCCATCTGCGACAAAGCACTAAATTGAGCGATTTCGATCGTATCGGCACCTGGAATATCCGCCCAAGAGACAGCCACCGGAATCTCGATCAACCACTCAGTACAGCGCGGATCGAAGGCATCATCGAGCAGATTGCCATTTTCATCCTTGTCAGACTGAGACGGAATCACGCTATACCCATAATCGATACAGGCTAGGGCTACAGGGTCATCCTTACGGAAAGTGATCCGGCGAATGAAACGTTGCGCTTTAGGGGCGTGCCAGCCAGGAGAGGCACCAGTTAGGAGAGATTTGGTACCCGATGGTTGGACTGTGGTGCAACGATTGGGACGTTTGATGTTATGTCTGTCGCAATATTCCCATACGGTTGCTTCGACAATTTCGCGCCAAGTGTTCAGATATTCATGTTCTTTTTGCTTGTAAGCAATCCCCGCCGCAGTCGCCGGACGACCTTCCGCCCACCATTGGAGCCATTCGGCACCAAACGCATGAACGAAGAAGTCAAACAAACCAGTAAACGATACCCCAACGATCGGGTCTAATTCCCGACTATATTGATAGCGTGGTTCTTGGAATTGATGATTGAGCAATGCCGCGACTGATAATGCACTAGCAATAAACGTTTCTTTTTGTTCTTTATGGTTATTTGGGTCTAATTGATTCAAATGTACTTCAGACAGATTACAGTGGAAGTTAGTACCGAGGATCTCACCACAATTATGAGCGACAAATCCATTCGCATCAAATCGAGATGGCCCAGGAACTGTACAATCATAGACAGCTTCTTCGCCATCGGGCAAGATTGCTAAAATAGTAGCAGTAAAACGCTCGCGATTGAGATTTCGTCGATAATTGGAAATTAAGGTATCTAATCGTTCAGCTTTCATTGGCTCTTGAAAACCAACTAAGCTTTGGAAGGTAGCTAAATTATCATTGGCAATTACCAGTTCATGTTGAGCTTGGCAGTAATACTCAGCCAATTCTCGATGAGAATCAGGCAACATTCTCATCCCAGCATCGCGACGATTTTGGTAAATAGTAGATGCAATTCCAAGTCTTAATAACATCCGCTGCACGGCTTCTAGTAACTCCAAGTTACTTTGAGCTAAACGAACGCTAATTCCTTTTTGCTGTGTCCCTTGAACACTACCATCAGCATCAAATAAACCACGCAAGAACCCACAGTAGAATTCATAGCTAGCTGATTCAACTTTGGGTGTAACTGTCTTGTGCCCGTGACAAATATCAAACTCTGCTGCCAATTTTCTCAATCCAGCAGAGCTAACCTCATAGTATTTATTGTGTTGATTATAAATACCTGTCAGGCTATCGGCACACACTACATTAGATTTAACTAAATTGAGTGCATATTCTTGCATCTCTACTTGAGTGTCACCCCAGAAACGTAGTTTAGCTTGTGATGAATAATTAGCTTCATAGATAGAGAAGCAACCATCTCCAACTAGGCTACCTAACAACCAACCTGTTTCCGCAGTACCTGCACCATCCCAAGCTAATAGATTGCGATGATTGTGAATTAATACTCGATCGCCAGGTTCTAATGAGCCAGCTTCAACCCATTTAGTATATTGACTTTTTTGAGTTTGAGATGTGACTTTTAGGACTTGGTGATTGGCTGTCAACCGGAGTTGATAACCTTCTTTTGTCTGTAATTTTACTACTGGCTTTGTACCAGAATAGAAAAATCCATCTTTAGTTGTACTAAATAATTCACCATTGATGTAAGTACCATGCTGAATACCAATCAGATCTTTGACTCGCTTGGCACCCGCATCAGTATGTACCCAAGTGTCTGCTGTAACACATGGATTCAGACCAAACCTAGATAATCGATGATTTACTTCCTTTTCATCCAAATTTGGATGATTATTTTGTAACCATTCTTTTGCTGTTCCTTGTTCGTAGACTTTCAGAAAATCAGCTTTTAATACTGGTGTTGTCAATAAATCTGCGTTAGACCTAGCGACAGCTTCACCCGCCCATTGAATTGCACCTTCGCCTGAATAATATTGCTTCTGAACTGCGGCAACACACTCTTCTAAAGTAGGTTTATGATGAAAAACTCTGGTGTGGTTACTCATCCGCAAAGCATCGCGTTCTGGGTCAATCCTCCAGTTACCGTTTTCGTCCTGTTGCCATAGATTATCTTTAGCAGTTGCGCCTAATATATCATCTGAATTAAATTGGCGCATTCCGGCTGACCTTCTGATGTTACCAGCAACAATAGTTACTGCTGCTTCATCAATCAATAGACAACATTCTACTGAGTTTAATTGCCTACCGATCGCTTTATTTAAAATATCACCACAACGTTTGTAGAGTTCTAGCAGTCTGACAGGATTTGCGACACCGCCGAAGCCTTTGAGGGGTTCGCCAGCGGGACGGACATTGCTCAGATCGATGCTGACTTCTACTTCACCATTGAAGCGATCGTCACTAGATAATTCTAATAAAATCTTGTAGGAATTTACCCAGCCTTGACGACTATCGCCCACCTTAATTGTGGCTCTGTCCCCAGCAATTTCAACAGTACTTAATTCCTGACGACTCGCGATCGGAATTTTCCCAATTTCACTGATAATTGCAACGTTTAATTGATTTTTAATAATTGGTAAATTGCCAATCAGATCGGGTTCCAAGATCGCGCCCGTACCACAACCCATCATCGCCAAATCCATCATCAGGGCAAAAGCCGCCCAGTCACAGACATTGGTACTAGTACAGTTGTAAGCACCAGAGAAATTTTGGGGTTGTTCTAGCCATTCGCTACCACCGACCCACAACCAACGTCCAGAGGGCATCGCCTTTACCTGACGCTGCATCCGATCGATGATATCAGCCTCTGCGTCGGTTAATTTACCCAGCTTGACCAGACCTTTGAGGGTGCGGGTGCAGACTTGTTGCCATGTCTCGCGTCCGCTAGCGGTGAAGCGACTATAAGTTCTGAAGAAGACAGGATTTGCCGTAGGTGCGCTGGCTGGAAAGTCCAATTGGGGCTGAGTTGGGAGTGAATTCTCCTCATCCGATCCAGATCCGTGACGAACTCGGTTAAGTTCTCTAACCATGAGTGAGCTATGCTTAATTTTGAACAGAATTAGTAATATAAAGCATGTAAGTAAGATAAATCAACGTTGTCAAAACCATTGATATACGTTACTTCCAGAGTTTCGATCGCCCTCTAATGGCGGATCTACGATTAAAATAAGTTTGTAAACCTAGTGGCTAGGTACGTAAGTCCTAGCTAATCTTAATTAATCCCAATTTTCGGACTAAATACTCACTCCCGATCGAATCTAACTACCAATTGTGAATCATCCTCTCCCACCGTGGCGATCTCCGATCGCACGGGCGTTGCATCGCAACCGCAGTCTCGCCTATGCCCGCTATGTCCAATTGGCGACAGTGGATGCCAGTCACCGTCCTGAAAATCGGACGATGGTATTTCGCGGCTGGCTAGAACCCTTGAGCCAGCTCAAATTCGTAACGGATATTCGATCGACAAAAGCCATGAATTTATTAGCAGGTGCTTCACCCTGGGCGGAAGTATGTTGGTATTTTCCCAAGACGCGGGAGCAGTTTCGGCTGAGTGGAACACTGACACTAATCGCAGCAGACACCATCACCAGCCACCACAAGGCTCGTCAAGAGGCGTGGCAGCAGATGTCTGATGCTGGGCGCGTTCAGTTTGCTTGGGAGACTCCTGGGGCGGATAGGAGCGAAGATCCAGCAGCATTTAATCCACCACAGCCCGATCCAAATCAGCCGTTAGATACTTTTTGTTTATTGTTACTCGAAGCTGTCACTGTCACACACTTGGAGTTGCGAGGCGAACCACAGAGTTGTTATTTGTATGAATTGCTGGATGGGGAATGGCAAACGCGATCGATTAATCCCTGAACGCTGTAGTTTATTTAGTCCCTATCCTCCGATAAGCTACAATGATGGCAGTTTATTGGCTGTTTAGTCAGCGATCGGTCAAAACTTCGGAACTCAAATCTGTAAAATAACAGTATAAAAATCTATCATTTGGTAGTGGTAGTCAGTTCATGTAATTATCAATAATTTAATCAGCTTTTTTGCTTTAACCTGGGTTAATATTCATGACTCTTGCCTCAGAACAGATCGACCAGATTGTAGGAAATCAACATCCCAGTCCCTTTGAGATTTTAGGCCCTCATCAAGTTGAGGAAAATGGGCGAAAAGTTTGGGTAGTGCGTAGCTACGTTCCCAATGCCGAGTCGATTGCGGTGGTGCTGCCCGCAGCACGGCAAGAATATCCGATGCACTCGGTACATCATCCACACTTTTTTAGCTGCACGATCGATCTACCCGAATTGAGTAACTACCAACTCAAGATTGTTGAAGGTGGGCACGAGCGGGTGATTTACGATCCGTATGCCTTTACTTCTCCCCTCATTAGTAACTTTGATATTCATTTATTTGCCGAAGGGAATCACCATCGAATCTATGAAAAATTGGGCGCACACCCGATCGAGATTGAAGGGATTAAGGGGATCTATTTTGCTGTTTGGGCACCAAATGCGCGGAATACTTCGGTAATTGGGGATTTCAACAACTGGGATGGGCGCAAGCACCAGATGGCAAGGCGGGAGAATGGGATTTGGGAGTTATTTATTCCCGAACTCACTGTTGGCACATCTTATAAGTATGAAATCAAAAATCAAGCTGGCGATCCTTACGAGAAAACCGACCCTTACGGATTTTATCAAGAAGCACGTCCCAAAACTGCCTCGATCGTCGCCGATCTGACCATCCATCAATGGCAAGATGATGAATGGATCGATCGTCGCCGTCACACAGATACACTGAGTCAGCCGATCTCTGTCTATGAGTGTCATCTGGGTTCGTGGTTACATGCAGCAGCCAGCGAACCAGCGCAATTACCCGACGGCACCGCCTCGCCCGTTGTCACGGTTTCTGACTACAATCCAGGCGCACGGTTTCTCACCTATCGAGAATTAGCCGACAAATTAATTCCCTATGTCCAAAATTTAGGGTTCACACATATCGAACTATTACCGATCTCCGAGCATCCATTTGATGGTTCTTGGGGCTATCAGGTAACGGGCTACTATGCGCCGACATCGCGACATGGTTCCCCAGAAGATTTTATGTATTTTATCGATCGCTGTCACCAAGAAAATATCGGCGTACTGCTCGATTGGGTACCTGGACATTTTCCTAGAGATGGGCATGGTTTACCCTTCTTTGATGGTACTCATCTCTACGAACATGAAGATCCGCGCCGAGGCGAACACAAGGAGTGGGGCACCTTAATCTTTAATTATGGGCGCAATGAGGTCAGAAATTTCCTCTATGCTAATGCCCTATTTTGGTTTGATAAATACCACATCGACGGGATTCGGGTGGATGCAGTCAGTTCGATGCTGTATCTAGATTATTGTCGGGAAGAAGGTGAATGGGTGACAAATGATTACGGCGGCAGGGAAAATATTGAAGCTGCCGACTTTTTGCGTCAAACCAATCATCTAATTTTCAGCTATTTTCCAGGTGCATTATCCATCGCCGAAGAATCCACTTCTTGGCCGATGGTATCTGCACCCACATATCTGGGTGGTTTGGGCTTCAACCTCAAATGGAACATGGGTTGGATGCACGATATGCTTGATTATTTTGCGATGGACCCCTGGTTCCGCCAGTTTCACCAGAATAATCTTACCTTTAGTATGTGGTACAACCATACCGAAAACTTCATGCTCGCTCTATCTCACGATGAGGTAGTCCACGGTAAGAAAAATATCATCGGCAAAATGCCTGGGGATGAATGGCAGAAACTCGCGAATATGCGCTGTCTCTATGCCTATATGTTTAGCCACCCTGGCAAGAAAACTCTCTTCATGGGGATGGAGTTTGCCCAATGGAGCGAGTGGAATGTCTGGTCGGATCTGGAATGGCGACTATTGCAACATCCCCCGCACCAACAGATGAGTCAATTCATGACGGATCTCAATTATGTCTACCGTCACGAACCCGCGCTCTATACTCAAGACTTTGAGGAGGCTGGATTTGAGTGGATCGACTGTACAGATACTCGTCATAGTGTGGTGTCCTTTATCCGCCGCGACAAAGACACCGATGAGTGTGTAATAGTCATCTGCAATTTCACACCGCAGCCCCATTCTCACTATCGGGTTGGCGTACCCGAACACGGTTTCTATCGCGAGTTATTCAATAGCGACGCACGGAAATATGGCGGGAGTAATATGGGCAACCTCGGCGGTAAATGGGCTGATGAATGGTCGAGTCACAACCGCAAATATTCGCTAGATATCTGTATTCCACCCCTGGGCGTACTAATCCTCAAGATCGATCGCGACCGCACCGCCGCCGCCTATGAGTGGAGAGATAATCAATCGATCGAGGGTACATAATTATCGACAAGTATCAATATTTATGGTAGAGGCATTCCATGAATTGCCTCTACCATATTTTTATGGAAGATATGTATCTTTCGATCGCGATCTGGGCATACTAGTACCAATAATCGAACTATGGTATGAAAGCATTAATCCCGATGATAGTTGTAGGCGGCATTGCCCTATTTTCCAATCGTCTTCTTTCACAAAATATAATCCCTAAGCCAGGTTGTAATATCAAAGGCAATATATCTTGGAGCAACAATGAAAAGCTGTATCATATTCCAGGGATGGAAGATTATGAAATAACAAAAATTTCTAGAACAGGAGAGAGATGGTTTTGCACAGAGTCAGAAGCGATTGCTAGTGGTTGGAAAAAAGCACCAAAATAAGCTAGAGATAGAATGCAAGCAATAATATTTATCGGTATTCAAGCCTGTGGCAAATCCACTTTTTATCATCACAAATTTGGACTAACTCACGTGCGGATAAATTTAGATATGCTCAAAACTAGACATCGCGAACAGCGCATGTTTGAGACGTGTTTAGAGATTCAACAGCCTTTAGTTATCGACAATACCAATCCGACAAAACTAGATCGACAGCGATATATCGAGCCAGCTAAACAGCACAAATTTAAGATGATCGGCTACTATTTTGAATCGCGAATCCGAGATGCGATCGCCAGAAATCAACAGCGTCCGCTAGCTCAACAGATTCCCGATAAAGGAATTGGCGGTACAGCCAAAAGACTAGAGTTACCTAATTATGCTGAAGGCTTCGACGAGCTATATTACGTAAAATTATTACCAGAAATGCAATTCGCAGTGGAGAAATGGTCGGATGAAGTTTGATGAATTAGATACGCAAATGCGGGTATTTGAAACCACCAACGATCTCTATGTTCTACCAGGAATATTTATGGTAGCTAGAGTCGATGGGCGCAGTTTTACTCGCCTAACTAAAGAGGTATTTAAATTTGATTGAGACAATAAGTAGCTAAACGGCAAATAGATCGCTGTCAACTGTCAACTGTCAAGTGTTCAATTGCCAACGATCGAGATCCACAATGTTACGACTAGACAGACACTAGCTAAATGTTGCGGAACAAGCGACCGAATCGATCGTTTAGCAATTTTTTGAGTTAGGAAAATTGTCACTAATAATGCCAGAATTAAGGTTATGCCTTGAAGAAAAGCAATCACTGACGGATCGGCAATAAAGCTAGGTAGGTTGTCGCTAATTTGTCCGAAGGTAGCAAAGGTAATCGGAATAATTTGTCCACCTTCTTCTAAACCCATCTTAAAATAGTGAGCTAAATTGCCACCTAATACTAATGGTAAATAGCCATAAGCTAGAGTGATAAATGGTAGCGGCTTAGGAATTTTGAATGTGACAAACTCTAATTTTCCTAATCGATATATTCCCTGCATAATTCCATAGGCAAATAAGGGCACGATCGCTGGAACTACAATCGCTGCGATCGAGAGTCCTAAGTGTGGGAAGAATTGGGTTAAGTCTAGTTGTAATCCCAGTAAATAATTAATTTCTGGTAAACGATGGAGATAAACTCCACCTAATAGTAAAAATAATAGAGCTACTTCATAAGCATGAGGGATATGTGTCGTCCAAAGTTCGATTCCTGGCGGGCGGAGATTTAATTCTACCGATCGATGGGGACAAGCTTTGAGACAAGTCATACACAATACACAATCTTTATTGTCTGTTAATTGGGCTGGGTGGGAATAAATCGGACAGCCATTGGTAGTCGCTCCTTCCCCAAAACCTACTCCACCTTTATAACAGTGGTAAGTCGTACATTCTGCTGCACAGGTGCCCTGCTGGGCGCGTAATTCAACGATCGACAGTTTGGCAAATAATCCATTCATACCTCCGATCGGACATAAATAACGACACCAAAACCGCCGCTCAAAAATTAGTGAAAATATTACTGCTCCAGCCGTAATTAGCAGTAACAACAAACTAGATAGGTAAGCCGTATTTTCCAGATTCCACAGTTCTTCCCAAAGAAATATCAGCACAAATAAACCAAACAAAAACCATCCGCCCCATTTTTGAGCCGTCTCACGCGGCCACTTTTGGAGCGTTCTTGGAAAGAATTTGAGTGAAAGCTGCTGCGCGATTTCTCCATAAATCATAAAGGGACAAAAAGCACACCACAATCTGCCAATTACTGGGAATAATAATAAAATTAACGGCCACCACCATGCCCAAAATAGATTGAGCGCGAAGTTATGTTGACGATCTTGGGGCGCGAGAAATAGAATCGCTACGACGATCGGAAATACCCAGACAGTAAAACCATAATTAATTCGATCGGGATACCAATCAGTATTTAAAAACCGTCGCAACCAGGGATAAGCATTTAATAAATTTAGGCGAAATAATTGTTTCTTGGGCGACTGTGCCCAGAATACTTCCTCTGTCAACAGATTACCACCCTGTAACTGTACCAATGCTCGATCGACCATTCCCTGTAATTCCCTTAAATTACCTGGGAAATCATAAGCTTGTAAGCGACGAATTGCCTCCGGTGTAACTTGGGGTTTAGCAACCTGCTTTTTGCGACAAATAATATTGATATAGTAATTTACCTGTGCCTCTAAATCGGCTTTCCGCACCCGCAATCCTGGCACTTTGATCTGATGTTCGATCGCCTTCCTAAAGGTAGGTTGAGTGCCCTCTGAGACTAAAATCAGCCGAGCATTACTACGTCGAGGTAGGGGTGTTTCGCCTTCACGAGCGATTTGGGTATATGTGCCTGTAGTTAATAATTGCTCGATCTGCGGTAATAATTCACGCGGCAATTCCTGAACATCATTTAAAATCAATGTCCCTTCACCCAACCATTCGAGAAGCCCTGGCTTCCCACCCACGCGCCCAAATAATTCCGCACCAGTAGCAGTAATTCGGGCACTTTTGAGCATCACAATCGGCTGCTGACGACGCTGAGAGCAAAAGTGAATCAAAGCCGCAATGTTATCTTTTTCCAGCCCTGGCTCGCCCGAAATCAACACCGATCGATCGTCACCAGCCGCAGTGCGAATTTGTTGACGCAATTTGACAGCATAGCGACTACTCCCGACAATCCCCCGCTTGGCTTGGGGAACTAGATAAGCGCGTAGAGCTGTCTGTCTCTCTTGCTCGTAAGCGATTTCACCTTCGAGTTGTGCTAATTTATCTGCCAATCTTTGGGCATAAGCGATCGTAATCTGGGGATACTTGGTAACTAATGCTTGCCATCGATCGGTAGTAATCGTCTGAAACTGACACGCTGAAAGCGTTACAATCCGGCTATCCATCGGTTGCGATCGTTGTAATGCAGATAAATTTACCACCGCACCTGGCAATAAACTAGTCGCCCACATTAACCCCGATTGTTGGCGATGATAACGCTCTGCTTGCCCTGACTCTAAAATGTAGAGATTAGTGACTGGGGCATTTTCGAGGGTAACTCGACAACCTGCTGGTACAGATAGTACCTCCAATTCACACGCGATCGACTCTAGGAGATCGCGAGGTAACAT
This sequence comes from Chamaesiphon sp., assembly GCF_041737865.1. Classification (NCBI taxonomy): domain Bacteria; kingdom Bacillati; phylum Cyanobacteriota; class Cyanophyceae; order Gomontiellales; family Chamaesiphonaceae; genus Chamaesiphon; species Chamaesiphon sp. Next base: position 2,729 of record NZ_JBGSQZ010000140.1, on the reverse strand, counting down.
GCCTAGCTCTGTAGATGATTCTAACCAGTTTGCTAATGTTTCGGTAGACATTGGGGAGATACTTATCGACTAGGCATCAGTCTATCAGCAAAAAAGGGGACGCTACTCGATCGGACATCGATCGCAATATAGGGTAGAAGTAATTCGTGTGCCCCTACCCTACTACTTAGATGACTTTTAATTCGATCGATTCGATCGATTCGATCGTAAAGTAACGTGAGTTTGGGTTAAGCAGAGCCTAGAGACTAAAGTCTCTGCTCATGATGCAAAGTCCGCCTTCGCGGACTCATTAGTTAGTCCGCGAAGGCGGACTTTGCATCATGAGCCACGATTTGCGGAAAGTGCTCTACTTGGGCTTTGCCCAAGTAGAGCACCTTTTCAAGACACAATCGTTGGCGGTATTAAAACGAAGCAAATATAAATAGTTTACCAAATCGGATCGTCATAACGGTGAACGATCAGCACTGATTCACCGATGGGGATACTCGCCAAACAAGCCCGCACGGGGTTTTCTCGCCCTTCTATTTCCACCTCACACGCATAACAAGAACCCATCAAACAACCAGTTGGAATATTTACTCCCGCCCGTTCTGCTACGTTGAGCAATGGTTCGCCAGGTTCGGCGGTAACAGTAACTTTATCCGGCAAAAAATGAACGGTTACAGACATATCTATTTGTTAGTCGATGGGGTTGTTTAGATACCAGACTTCTCAAGGAAGTCTGGTATCTACTACACTAGTTTTTAACTTTAAGCATTATCAATTTATCAGCCAAGAGCGATCGAACATTCTCGATCGACAGTTCGACTTTTTCCAAAATCTCACTAACCGTTAATTGCTGCTGTTGATTCTTGTCGCAAGCTTGCACAAAAGCGAACTCAGCATCAGAGAGATTAACCAATTTCCAATCGCAATTAAATACATTCTGACTTTCCCAACCTTCAATACAAGGGTGACGATAAGGAATTGCTGCGATCGAGATCTCATCTTGCGACCAATCGATTGGCGTTGGAAGTGGTGGTTTCGCGAGGAAAAACTCATAGTGAGCGATATCAGTATCGAGTAGTTCGATCAGCCGATATTGTTGACGAATATCTAACTTTTGGGCGCGTTCGAGTGCTTCAGGTGCCTTACCTAAAAGTCGCTCTAGACTCCAAAATTCAGGATTGGAAAAACCGACAAACTCTAAACCAGAAGCATCGATTAGTTCAAATAATGTCTCAATATTATAGTCAATTTCCTGGGGATGAACGTACATATCTGCGAAACATTCATCCTTGTGGTTTTCCATCGCCCAGCGTTCTTGTTCCCGCTTCACGAGGCGATTATTTGCAGGGAGCGACGCAAATAGAGAACGACCGATTTTGACACCATCTTGATAGTCACCACGTTTGTCGCCCTGCAACATCCCGATCGCTTTTTGCATCAATTCGATCTCCCACCGCCCCAACTCGCCATAGACAAAAATGTGCATCAACCCACCAGGGGCTAATTTGCCCGCCAAGGCTTGAATTCCCCGAATTGGGTCGGGAGTATGGTGCAGCACGCCCACCGAGTTGATTAGGTCATATTCCCCTGGTAGCTGGGCAACATCGAACAGACTCAGATGATGAAATTCTACGCGAGTTGCACCCGATCGCGCACACCGTTCTTTCGCAACTTTCAACGCGCCTGGACTGAGATCGATCGCCGTTACCTGCGCCTGGGGATTGAGATGCACCAGACTGTCAGTACTCACGCCCGTACCGCACCCAGCATCGAGAATCCGAATATCTCGACGCGCTGGCATCTGTCCGGTACAAAAATTGTAAGCCGCATCCCATTGCCACCGCCAGTTAAAACCTGGGGGCGGTTCGTCCAGCAGCGGTTCTGGTGGAAAAGGATAGGTATCGTAGAGATTTTGAACGGCTTGACTAATCTGGGCGGGGCTGGATTCCATCATCTCGATCGCTACTTGAAATATCTGACTCGATCGTCATTTTAGCTCAATCCCCAATGTCTTCAGCTATAATCATCGATGAATATGCGTGTGGCTAGATAAATCTGTGGGACAGTACGAACGGCTGGTATTGATGGCGGAAGACGAACTCACTCAATACAGCAGTGATGCGCGGAAGATCGAGAAATTGCGCCGTAAAATCGGGTTGTCGGTAAATCTGGCGGAGCAGAAAGCAGTCAAAGCCACTCTGGAGCAAGAATTACCCACAGGCGGAATCATTAAATTAGTCGAAACTCAACGCCAAACTGTTGCACTCCCATTTTGGGGAATTGCGGGATTGGGATTGTTATTTGCAATTTCCCTGAATCAGCCTCTGGATTATATTGCTGCGGTAGGTGGAACAGCCGCTGCCATCGCCATCCAAAAATGGGGCTGGAAGCTCTATGCGAAAAGAATTGTGTTAGATACCTTAATTGATATCGAAACCAAAATTAGTGAAATCAAACCGAAACCTTGAGTTAGGTTTTAGGTTTTAGGTTTTAGCTTTAGAAAGTAGGGTGGGCACTGCGGCTGGTCGGGTTCCCCGACCAATCCACCATAGAGGTTTCAGATAATATCGATCTAATAACTATTTGTACTTAAATACTTATTTATTATCTTAATGACACATGAAATCTAGATGGTGGGCAATGCCCACCCTACTGGCGTGACCGGACTAAAACTGTGGGTAAAGCGATCGCTCAAAATATTACTCATTGTATTTTTCAGAGTTCTGAATGCCCACAGTTTT
>NZ_JBGSQZ010000135.1:0-3367 GCF_041737865.1 Chamaesiphon sp. | reverse complement strand
CGATTTAATTCGAGCTGTTGATGATTTTCAGCATCGTATCAATCGATCGCCTATTTCTCTTGCCGATCGATTATGGGTGAAAAATCACCTCGATCCTGAAGAAGAGAAACTACGGGTTTCATGTTAGACGGGGTTTAGCTTAGAATAATTTGATGAGAATTTCTATTAAGATTTATAAATTCTGTAACTAGTACTACATATCTGCTAGGCTAATTACCCAATCTGAGTTTTAGATAGATAACCCAAGTTGCTACCCGTAGCCTCAGCGGTTAGAAACCGCTGCTAGTGTTGCGAAGTCCGCCTACGCGGACTAATAAACTAGTCCGCGTAGCGAAAAGTGCGTTCTTGGGGAAACCCCAAGTGAAGCACCTTTTCAAGACAGGCGGACTTCGCATTATGAGCCACGATTTCAATCGTTGGCACTTCAATAAGTAGCAACTTAGGATAAATATTATCATCGCGCGGTAGATCTCGATCGTTTGGAGCACAATCATTATGACTTCTATTCCCACGAATCAAAAATTAGCTCAAAAGTTTAATACGCCCCAACTTTTGCGGAGTGGTTGGTATACAACCTGGGGGGTGAGTTTATTACTATTAATTGTGGGTATTTATGGAGTTCAGGCTCAACGACAGGTAATTAAAACTGTCGGTAAAGATGCCGCTCCGAGTATTTTGACAGCACAGCAATTGCAAGATTCATTTGCCGATATGGATGCTAGCTTGGCAAATGAATTACTATTGAAGCCAGGGGAAAACCGACAAGCGTTAGCAGACTTTGAGATAAATCGTCAGAAAATTGCCAATCGATTGGTAGCTGCGGCAAGAAATATTACTTATCCACAAGAAGAAGGGATTATTCAAAGTTTGCAACTAAATGGTAGTGCATACCTATTGAAATTGCAGGAAGCGCGAGATGCTCATAAGCGGGGCGATACTATTGGTACTCTAAATATTTATCGGAGTGCGGCTACTTTAATCGATCGGGAAATCATACCACAAGCAGAACAACTCAGTCGCGTAAATGCTCAAGAGCTAGAAAAGACTTATGCTAACCAAAGTTTTATCAATGGCGGCATTGCTTTACTAATTGCAATCGTGGGAGTAGTTCAAATTGCGATTTTAGCTATAATCCAGATATTTTTATATCAGCGAATGCGCCGGATTCTAAATTTACCCTTGCTTGGTGCTACGACAATTGCAATTATTTTTCTAGGCTATACTCTCAGCTCATTTGTCAGTGCAACCAACAATCTAAAAGTAGCTAAAGCCGATGCTTTTAATTCCTTGTACGCTCTGCGTCAGATGCGATCGCTCTCTTATAAAGCGAATGCTGATGAGAGTCGTTATCTACTAGATCGATCGAATGCGATCGTCCATGAGCAATCTTTTAATGACAAGATTAAAAAGATTCTGACGATTCCAGCTAACCAATCGATCGATAGTATTTTAGCTAATGTCCAGCAAAAAAAGCCGACTCCAGAGCTAACTGGACTATTTGCTGGTGTATTGAATAATATTACTTTTAAGGGCGAACGAGAATTGGCGATCGATACCCTGAAATTGTTTAAGGAGTATTTAGCGACCAATAAACAAATTAGACAGCTATCTAGTAGTGGTAAAATTGCTGAAGCGATCGCTTTAGGGATCGGGACAAAGCCAGGTGAATCAAACTGGGCATTCGATCGATATAAGAATAAACATACCGAATTGATGGATCTAAATAAGAAAGAATTTGAAGATAATATCAAACTTGGCGATCAACATTTAGACAATTATGAAATTATTGCCGCAGTTGCACTTAGTAGTATTGCGATCTTAACTCTATTTGGACTCAGACCGAGGTTAATGGAGTATCTGTAAGGTAACGTTGATAAATTAAGATATAAATGAGTGAGAAGCGAGTAGATCTTAAAATTTGGCAAGTTGGTCTAACCTGTTGAATTATCTTTCTGCGATCGAGCGGGGATTTACCGTTTAGAGTTAGTAAACACTCTGTCGGCGTTCGCATTGGCGGAAGCCTGCCGTTAGGCACAGCGTGGGCTTTGCCCAATCGAGCATTACACCAGGAGCGCGAACCACTATGGACAATGAGCCAGAACAACCTATTAATCGACATTTGTGGAATCAGATTGGCACCAACGCCTTAGTTCGCTTCTTGCTGTTTTTTGGAGCGGGATGGGCATCTGTTGCTTTGTTCCAATATTTTGAATACGTAATTTTTGTGTTTGCGTTTTCAGCAATTTTGGCACTATTGCTAAATTATCCACTGCGCTATCTCCAGCGATTTGTCGGACGAAACATCGCGCTGGGGATTGTGATTGCCTTGAGCCTAATGACGATCGTCGTATTCGCGATCGCGATCGTGTTGACACTTAGCAATCAATTTCAACAATTGGCGACATTGTTACTCCAGTCCTTCAACGGCGCAAATAATCCACTCGATCGATTTCAGAGTATGTTAGTAGCAGCTAATATTAAGTTAGATCTAGAGGCGATCTCTGCTCAGATTCGCACGGCATTTGAAGTTGGGTTAAATTGGACTGTTAATTCTGTGCCTATTTTATTCCAAAATTATGTCACTTTTATCATTGTCATCGTCATTGCTTTTTTCATGCTGATTGATGGTGCTAGGCTGTGGCAACTCGTACTAAAACTAGTTCCCGATCGCCATCGCAGTCGGGTGGCGATCGCGGTGCAAAGAAATTTCGTCGGATTTTTGCGCGGTCAATTACTAATTTCGTTTTTATTGAGTATTGCGACATTATTAGTATTCATCCTATTGCAAATCCCATTTTCATTTTTGCTTGCCGTTACGATTGGTGTTTTTGACTTGATTCCAGGTATTGGTGCAACTTTAGGTGTGAGCTTTGTGTGCTTGATTATCTTGGTTCAAAGCGGTTGGTTGACGGCACTGAAGGTATTTGCGATTTGCGTGATTCTGCAACAATTGCAAGATAATTTTGTGTCGCCACGCGTGATGCAGAGCACGGTGCATCTCAATCCTGTGGTAGTATTTTTTGCGCTATTAGTTGGGACGCGAGTGTCGGGACTACTCGGTGTCTTTTTGGCAATTCCGATCGCTGGAGTAATAGTCAGCCTGTTAGAGATTGAGGAAGCACAAGGAGGTTAGAGCCGATGTCCAAATCCTAACGTGTCAGCCAAATTTGGTGTCTGGAAGGCTGGTATGATTGCGGAGGCACCATGTCGATCGTTGAGTACCGACGGGAGCATAACACTTTTGCGATGAGTATTTATACTCATTGAGAGGAGATCGATACTTAGAGGATAATTAAAGCGATCAACAATGGCCAAAAAATAATGACTCCAGAACAAACAAGAAAACTGAAAGAATACTCTAGAGCAA
>NZ_JBGSQZ010000077.1:0-6752 GCF_041737865.1 Chamaesiphon sp. | reverse complement strand
AATAAAATCCGTTTCATGGTAACAAGTGAAAACTGTAGCTTGAGATAAATCAAGAAGAGAATTCAGGTGAAAGTCCATAGCCAGTATGAGGGTAAAACGTAGCTGTCGCTACATTTTACCCTGTTTTCAGAGGAGAGCCGTGTGGTTATTTAAAAACGATCGATTTACGATCTATCAGTTAGTAGATGGTAAGTATCAAGTTAGTGAAAATAGTCGTTATTTCCCCAATCTTTCCCTGCAACAAACGATCGATCTCTGTGTCGCGACTGCCAAAACAAAAGGTACAGGTATAGCCATAAGCGAACTCCGGCGATCGGTTAGTAATATCGCGATTTATTAACTAGCCTATAAAAGCGCGCTCACAAAACCAGATCGCACTCATCACAATTATCCCTACCGAAATTAGCCGACGAATAGTGAGATCCCAGGGGAATCTACGCAGATAGGATAGACATAAATAAGTTAATAACACGATCGATATCTGACCGATTTCGATACCTGCGCTAAAACTAATTAGAGAAACCACTAAATTATTTCGCGGTAATTCCAATTCCTGTAAAGCCGAAGAAAATCCCAATCCATGAATCAAACCAAACCCAAAAGCTAACTGCCATCTCGCTAGATTAGGCTCCTTTCGCCACAAATTTTCCGCAGCAATATACGCGATCGATAGTGCAATTATAATTTCAACCCAGCGACTCGGCACAGAAACAATATTTAAAACGGCAAGAGATAAAGTAATAGAATGAGAAATGCTAAAGGCGGTAACTACCTTAATCAAATAACCTAAAGATCCGCCTAACATCAGTAGACTAACTAGAAATAAAATATGATCGTATCCAGTAAAGATATGCTCGATCCCTAGTCCGACAAAGCTACTAATCTGCTGTAAGATCGGTGCATCGATTAAAGCTGCATTTTTGGAGATCGGTGTAAAGACAATATTATCGACCCTACCGTCTCTAAATACCTGTGCTAGACAACGCGCCGTATTGACTCCCGGTACGAATAAATCATAATTCATTTGCAATTGATTTATCGGTTGTGCCCACCGATAAATCAATTGCAAATTGCTGTGATTCTCTGGGGTAGCGATAAGATTGGATGATAACTTTTTAGCAGTCGTCGAGCTGACTATTAAAGTATCGTACTTGACTTTAGCTGCTGTGAGTTGAATTTTTTCGCTCAAGAATTTCTGAAGCTCTGGTTGATATTTAGTTACTTCTTCTACCGATAGTTGTTGGTTTTTGTCATCATCAAACTGTGCGAACAACCCAGTCGGTACTGTCAAATTCATATTAACATTTTGGTTCTCAATCTGAATATCGGCTACAGCCAAATCCGCCCAATGAGCCTGACTGGGAAGTCCCAAACCCAAAACCATTAATAGTCCCAAACCCCAAGCGATCGCGATTTTCCAAACCTGAGATATTTGGCGATAAAAGGATCGAACATTTTCTAACATAAAGTTTATTCCTAAGTTTACAACCGATCGAATTTTAATTAGTGTGGCAGAAACAGTGAGCAGTCAGGGTCAGGCATCTAGATGCTCGCCCTAATTCAACCCTGACAATCCGACACCCAAGCCTAGAGCCTGTCTAGCTCCAGCATCGAAGGTGGGATCGATTGACTTCACCAGTGCTCGATACTGTTGTGCTTGTGCTGATTGCCCCCTAGCTTGAGCGATAACTGCTGCTCGATCGAATAACCCCGGATCGCGAATTCCTGACTTCAAAGCCATCTCCATCGCCGTCTGGGCTTCCTCTAGCTGTCCCATCTGCAAGTGAGCAGCCGCCAACGTATCCCAAGTTTCGGGATCTTGACGGATTTTAATTTCAGCCTGCATCAAGGTTAAAGCTGCCGATTTATCAGCTCCCTGTACGCGTTCCATTAACAATTGAGCTAACTCCCGCCGATGTCCGAAACCTGTGAGATCCGATCTCAATTTCGACGCCGCTTGCTCCCAAGTGCGATCGGCTGTAGTAAGATCTCCTTGCAATCGTTGTACTCGTGCCAAACCTCTGAGAGCAGCATGATCGTAGACTGTCGGACTTTGTTGGTTGGTGAGCAAAAAGCGATCGTATAATTCGATCGCCTGCTGCCGAGCCTGCGGCTGAGTGGGATCGGCTTGCCACCGTCGCACTGATAACTCCGCCATATTTAATAAAGCTGGGGGATATTTAGGTAAAATTTCGAGGGCAGACTGATACAACTCCTCCGCCTGCTGAAGTTGTCCCCGCTTGTAATAAAGTCGTCCCAATAGCGTCCGTACCCACGCCGAACTTCCCGACTCATCTGGCTCCTCCGCTGCGATTGCCGCTTGGAAATCTCGCATCGCGGCTGTGTCATTGCCGCGTGCGACACCTACCAAGGCTCTGAGCGCAAGATTGCCGAGTGTGGGTAGCTGTCGCACCGAGGTATCCGCAGTTTTCTGGGCGATTGTGACATCACCTAAAGCTAGATGGATAGTGGTCAACAACGGTAGGGATTCAGCTTGTGGGGGAAGTTGTTTGAGCAGGGCTAGAGCCTGAGTAAACTCATGCTTGGAAACTGCCACCTTCGCGAGGACTAAAATTGCCCCATAGTTTTCAAATGGTAAATGGACGAGCGATTGCTCTGCTGTCTGCTGCGCGAGGAGATACCAACTACTGTCTCCAGTTGCCCGCGCCATTTTTAAGTAATTTTGAGCTAATGCGGATCGAGCCAATCCGGCTGTCGGTTGCTGTTGAATGATGCGTTGATGAAAGGCGATTTCCTGTTGGATATTTTTGGTAATACTGCCGACGGGTGGACGCTGAAATCGATATTTCCAGGCAGAACTGGATCGCGGGGCGGCTAGTACAGTCGCCAACGCGATCGAGCTACCAATCCCTAGCAGCGCGAATAACCACCATTTCCGCTGGAACGATCGTTTGAAGAGGGACATTTGCATGGCGATTGAGTAGTTAGTGGTGTTACCGCAGCTCGATAATAGTTGCAGGAGGATCGATCGGTGCAGGAGCGGCATTGGTAGCTCCAGGCTGGATCTGAATCGGAGGTGGGATCGCGGGGGTAGTTCCAGGCTGGATCTGAATCGGGGCTGCGATCGCGGGGGTAGTTGCTGGTTGGAGCTGGATTTTCGCTGAACCAATACTCATCGATCCGGCTTTGAGATCGGCAAGTAGTTTGCGAGGATCGCCATAGCCTAGTCGAGGAGCCAACAGGATCGCTAGCCCATTCGCCAGTTCAGTTTTGTTTTGAGTAATTGCCTCGGCGAGGGCAAGCATCAAGCTGCGATTGTCTTCGAGTTGGCGTTTGACACGCTCGGTTTCTGCTAGTGAAACGTCTGGTGCCGTCAGTCGCCAAGTCACCCCAACCTGCCACCGGATGCCACTGGAGCCAGAACTGGAATTATTATTGAAACCAGTATTGAAACCACTATTAAAACTATTATTAAAACCGCCGAAAGAGTCATTATTGGTCGAGCCAAGATCGAGCTTGAGGCACAGAGTGGAGCAAGCATCGGAGCTGACTGGGAATGAAGAAAATTGAGCGTAAGTGGGAGACGCGATCGTCATCACCCCTAATATGACAGAAGTAAGTAGAGCAGATTTCATAATATGGCAGAGGGGGGAATTGAACCCAAACCCCAGCCCATCACCTACCGCATACCGACAAGTCGGCTAGACTGCGTTTTTGATGGTACCCCCCAACCCCCCCTTATCAAGGGGGAGGGCTTCTAGCTCCCTCCCCTTGATAAGGGGAGGGCTGGGGTGGGGTAAAGATCTCCGCAGTAGCTCAAATAACTTGTGTATAAGAAGCGGTAGGGCTATTACCGGAGGCAGGGCTGATTTATGCTCTAGTATCAGACATTGGTGCGTTACGGCAGCAGCCCAACACACCCTACATCAAGCTAGCGATCGACTGTCAACTGTCAACTATTTACCTAGTTTGGCAATGCTAGATAAGGAAAACTCCCTTCCAATGGCTTGTGTCCTTGAGCGGCGTTACCTGGAGTGCCTTCGTAGGAGGCATTATCACTGGTGATTTTACCGTTGGTGAGGACGCTTAGAGTGATGTCGATGACATCATCCTTGATTAGCCGTCCGCGAATGGGGCTACCTTTGGCATTGAGGGCATTACCATAGCCACTCGCCGCAGTAGTATCGATCCGCATCACATCTGGTAGGAAGGCACCCAACAAGGCGTTAGTCCTGGCATCATCATTGCCCAAGGCTTTGAGTGTGCGGACAGCTTCTGCGCCAATCGGTGCCGCAGCGGGAGTGAGATCGGCGGTAGGTGGCACGCTATTAAAGATATTGAGCAAGTTATTGCTGACGATCAAGCCCTCGTTGATAGCGGGACGGGCGAGGCGTTCTACTTGTTGATATTTGCCAGTTGCCGGATCTCGGAGGGAAATTGTCTCCCAGATATCATAGGTAGTGGCACCACTGCTACCTTGGAGAAATTGCTGGGGAATCCGAATCGCGATCGCGTTGACGTTAAAACCTTTGAATGAGTCCGCAGCTTGAGCTGGCGGACGGAAGCCAACGGCGGGGCCGATCCCCAGGGCACCAGCGCGAACTCGGAAAAATTGTTCGACATCAAAGACAAATGGGTCTTCACGTAACCCTGCAAAGACAGAAAGCTTGGTACCTGAGGATGACAGTTGATTGACGATCGGTCTGGGGGCACCGAGCGGCGTGGTGCGGAGGTTGGTAGCGGAGGTTTCTTGTCCGTCTTTGATGACAGTCAACTTAACTTGTTGCTGTTGTTGCTCGTTGGGTGCACTAAATTCAAAGCGGAGGGTGATATCTTCTTGCCCTGTGGGGGTCGCATCCTTGTCGGCTACACGAGTGATTTTAAATTCGTAGCGGGCATTGGTACTAAAGAAATATTGCTGACGAGCGATCGATCGCGGGTTGCTATTCATTACCAAGACTAAATCGCCAGGATTTGCCCCAGGATTTTGATCTTGTTCCCGAAATGCGTACAAGTCGGTCAAATTCAAACTGCGACCTTTGTAATCGACCTCGCCATCATCGTGATCGGAAGCCATCAAATATTGAGGTAAGCCAGTGGCTGCGACGATCGCGGCGATCGAGATCCCACCCAAAATTAGCGATTTTTTCCAGTTGAGTTTAGCAAACTTAAAAATTCCAAATGACATATCAGATCCTATTGTTAATTAGACGGTGGATAGATTTGTGGCTCCATCAGAACATACGTTACTAGTTTCAGAACGGCTTCAACTAGCAAGCAATAAACGATCGAGCATCGCCCAACGGCATGAGCGAGGGTGCAAACGATCTAAACCTAAACTTGCTAAGTGCAAAATTTAGTAGTGGATGTGGCGCAAGTAGTCTCACAGCAATCCTTGCGCCACATCCGCCTGTTTTAGTTGGCGCGATCGGTACGATTGCTGTCTCAAAATCTAAGCAGTTTTGACGTTGATATTGACAACTACATCGTTGAAATCGCGATCGCCACCACCATAGAGATCCTCGACGCCGAAAGTATTGTTACCCAGTAAGCGGAAATGGTCGATTTGGTCGGGGTTGGCACCGAGATAATTGAAGTACGCATGAATCGCATTAGGGTCAGTACTGTTGTTATTGACATTTCTGCTGACAAAATCAGTCAACGATCCTTGTGCGACGATTACAGGCGCGTACAGCTTACCGCCAACTAGGTCTTGGTTAGTCTTACTATCGGTTTTACCTGCTTGCAATACCACACTTCGGATCGCTTCAATGGCATAGTTGGCATCGCCAGGTTTGAGTGTAGTACCACTGGCTAGTTTGATCGTCCCGATCGCATCTTCGACCGCATAAAAACCAATGTTGTTGTTATAGCCTGCGGAACTGGTGGTAGTAATATCGACCTTGATTGGTGTGGCTGCAAAGCCAGTCAGATCGATCGTCCGTCCTTGCGCCAACCCTTGCGATTTAGCACCGATCGCGATATTTGGGGTTGCACCATCTAGTTTCGCGACATTCAAGACCAGTTCATCATTATTAACTGATACTCTATAGCCATCATTCGTACTATTATTAGTGACTTTAATCGGGCTATTTCCACTCGCATCAGGGCGAGCGAAGAGGATATTAGTCGGTGTTCTGTTACTAGCAAGCTGTTGTTGCAGATCGGCGATAGATCCGTCCTGCACCTGGAAAAATTGATATGTTTTATTGGGATCTAAGCCAATCTCTTGTCTATTGCGACTAAAGAAAGTTCCACCCAAACTAGCGAAGATCGGTCTGGCGGAGTCGGTGACAGCTTTGAGATAACCTGCCTCACCCACGGCAATACCGCCGACTTTTCCCGTAGCATCATCGACTGCGAAGATCCCAATTTCATTGACTTTAGTACCCGCTTTCTGAGCGATCGCACTGACACCAAAGCCTGTAACTGTCGTGTCAGTTGTCAATAGATTTTGAGCTAAACTGATGCCAGCGATCGGTATTGGGACAAATGTGGAAATTATGATGTCATTGGCACTTAGCTTGGCATTTTTGACAATGGCTAGTTGGGTACTGCCAAAGCTAATACTGGTATCAGTACCAACGACCGTAGTAGTCACATCACTAACCTTGCCACCAGTTGCCAGATCGACTTGGATCGTATCATCAAGCAGATTGAAGTCCGTAATCGTATTCGGGGTTTTGGGTAAATTTACTCCTGAGAGCACAAATAAATCCTGACCCGCACCGCCAGTAAGAGTATTGCCGCCCAAGCCGCCAAAAATCAGATCGTCGCCAGCACCGCCAATT
>NZ_JBGSQZ010000045.1:0-4183 GCF_041737865.1 Chamaesiphon sp. | reverse complement strand
ATACTCAATACCTATAATTTCCTTGGCTCGATCTGGATGCTTTTCAATATATTGCAGTGGGTTTGGCATATTAGATAAAATACTATTTTACAGTTTTGCTATCTTTTTTGTCCACAGATTATATTTAGGATTGGTCTAATCTTCTAATGCTGTTTCGTTGGTTTGGCTGACCATGATAATTTAAGATTGCTGGCGATCGGGTATATGCTTATTGTTCCCTAATATGTACCCCAGATCGTTTGGCTATCTATCTTCCGTATTCCTGAATCATAAAAATCGGATTACTGGACTTGGGCTGATTTTGTTTTTTGACCCGAATCGCACGGTTGGTGAAATCGCTTTGGGATTGGAGATAGGTATGAAGAGTTTGCACCTGTCCCGAATAATCGCGGTCATCTTTGCAAATAACGATCCCGCAGTGCTGAACACCGCTGCGATGTAGCTTGACAAAATCATCGCGGTTGAGGGTGATGACGGTGCGGTTCTGCTGTTGAGCAAAGACTAGTACCTCGTCATCAGGAATGCCTTGGTTAGCTTGTCCGGCTTCGTATGTGGTGGTGACATCGTAACCACATTGGCGCAGGGCTATGACCATCTCGAAAGGGAAATTTTCGTTGGCGTAGAGATCGATCGGGTTCATTCTGCTTCGGAGTTGTGATCGGCAATAATTGTGTCAATCTCTGCGCTGTGGGCATCGTAATAAATCCAAGCGGCGTTGAGATCTAAGGAAGTCAATGTTGGATAGTTGCGGAGCAATTCGGCTTCATCGGCTCCTTGATGACGGAAAGAAACCAATGTCCAAATGGGAATGCGGGTGTTGCGAATGCGAGCATACCCGCCGCAAACTCCTGGAGTCGATTGGATCGCTCTTGCCAGTAGTTTTTCTTGCAGTAAGGTGTTTTCTTCTGGAGTGAGAGCTACGGTAATTTGGACTAGAGAATCAACTAGTTGGGTGTTCATCAGCTAATACGGTTAAATTTTCATCTTTCCTGTTACAGCTTGGGAAATAATAATAGATCTAAATTCCTCTAGGATTTTTATCTCGCGTTCAGCAGTATCAATGATCGTGTCAATTTCATGTGTTTTTCTAGTTACTGTATATTCAATTAGATCTTGTTCTTTCCTTGACGGAAGTACGATATCAATACACAAAAACATAATTGCGTAAAGTCGGAGCCGCGATGAATGCAAACCAGTAGAGATTCGATTATACTCAGCTACATATTCTCTGCTACGCAGTAAATGCTCTAAATACCAGGAATTAAAAGTATTTTGTTTTATCTGTCTAAAAACCCATAAGATGAACTAACAATTCCAGTTTGCTTTGATACGCCTAAAGCTCCCATCCATGCCCACATAATATTAATTACAAGATCGTCTTTTTGACACAACTTAGATCCGGAATAGTCCTCTGCCATAAACATTGAAACATTTTTCTCCGATCTTGGAGTCACCCCTGTAATATGAGATACAGAGAGTAATTCTTCTTCTCCTGTTTTTGAACGATCGTTAATTTCTTTGAATAAATACTTAGCTCTATAAATTTCCCAATTTTCAGGAATTTCGCCTATCCAGTCAATACCACTATCGCGCATTGGTACATTGGGATTAAGACCTTTGGTGACAGCTCGATCAATCAGGATAGCTTTTTGTTCTTTGAGCAGCTTGATGAGTCGTTGTTTTTGTTCGATCGCTTGGTCTATTTCGGCGGTCTTGCGATCGAGAAATTCAACTATTCTCTTTTGTTCGTCGATAGGTGGAATAGGTGACTTTATACTTAAAAACGTATCAATTTTAATAACCTTTCTCAATCCAGAGTACAGGGATCGGAGGCATTTATCAAAATCCAACGAAAGATAGTAATAATAAAAGTATCTACTATCAATCTCATTACCACATTCAAATATTTCATAAGCTCCTGTAATCATGCCATTGTGATTTGCGTGACCAACAGTTCGAGGGGTTTCCTCAACATCAAAAAGACAAAATATTAAATTGTTAGGAGCGACAATCTTATAAGTATTGAATTCTGCGGGGAATTTTCCATGAGGATTATCCATGTCTCTCACTATCACGCCCTGCAAGGTAAGAGAAAGAAGAGTAAAGTTACTAGAAGTTTTTCCAACAGTATCTTTTTTTTCTGAGATTAAGAATTTATTTTTCTTTAACTTCCAATGACTAGGGATCTCTCCTAACCACTCAACACCACTATCTTTATAACTCTCATACTTTGGAAAAGACACCATTACTCAACCTCTCATCACCTAATTTAGAGCATTCAACAAATCTTCCAATTACGCTAAACGGCTAATGCCTCAAATAGTAATTCTCGTTCTAGTGCTAAATTAAGAGACACTTTATCTAATGAATGGTGTTTACCCTTAACCGCCAATATTGGAGCAGTTGTAGAAATATATTCTAGAAGATCTTTATTTTTGTCTGTAGAACTTCCCGCCCACTCAATGCAGATATTATCCAACACAAAACATAAACTATGAGAAATACCCAATGTCTGTAGAGCGAATGGTTTTGCTCCCATCTTAATTAAGGTGTTTTCGCCTTCCTGCGTCTGGACTACTTGCCCATTCAACTTCACTAAAGCCACATCGATATCTTCATGCCAAGGGCTATAGTTATAGTAATACCAATCCAGATTGGTTAATTGTTTACCAGTCCATTTAACAGCATAGAGATCCGCTAGATATAAAAAATTGACCAACTGAATTTTAGTAAGAAAACCGTTGGTTTGACAAACGAAATATAAAATTAATGTTTCTAACATCAAGCGAGGTTCCACGATTTAATTACCTCCTTAGCTACGATCGGCTGGCTGTAATAGTTCGCACGATCTAGTGAATTTCATTTTAGCATTGCAATCGATCGATCGGGAACTGAGATTACTCGATCGCGTAGCGTACCATCGGTAATCGAATATCACTCTCAAGTATTTGTTAAGACCGAGATAGCCCCATTTGGAATTCTACAGGATGAGTAAATATAATTTCCAAAGCATGAGCAATTTCAGTCAACCTAGCTAAACTAGCCGCAGCATATCGATCTGCTTCATACCGCTGAATTTGTTGCTCTTGCACCCCGATTTTAGCGGCTAGTTCCTTCTGAGTTATCCCCGCCGCAATTCTGGCTTTAATTAATCCGATCGCCAAGTCATCGATCGAACCAATTTGAATCGGTGTTTTCTGTTGTTTGAGATTGTCATATTCAACGATCTCTGATTGTAAGCGATCGAGTAAAACTTGAATACCATTCTTCTCCGCTTGTAATAAACGCTGTGTCAAATTAGATGGATTGGTGTCTAGATCTGTTAAATCTTGTTCTAGTTCTCTCACCTTAGTTTGAGTGATTTTGTATTGATGCTCGTTTTGAATCACGATCTGCTTCCTCTTAAAAGATTTACTTATAGATTTATAACAACAATACCCTTGGCATTACCATCGCGATCGGTTTGAAAAAATCCTGCTCTATTACCACCAAGAACTAGTTCTACTCCAAATCTTGCTTTTTGAGCATCAAGATCGGCATCGATAAAAATTGGGTCGATGATATTCTCATCAATAAAAATTCCCTCAAAACAACCATCAATATCACCTGGTTCTTCTTTATTAGTAACAAAACTACCGCCGATATAAACACGATCGCATCCAGCTTGCCTGAGTGAATCTAGCGCAGAGCGTAACCCTAATAGCATTTGCTGTCGGTAACTATTGAAACCAAACCTTCGGTTAAATTCTACTTCATCAGTCTCATACACTCCCTGCGGGAGATACCCCCGCTCATCAAATGGTGGAATGGGTGCATTCATCGCATTGAAGTTGATATATTACCAAGAGTCCAACAAATTTGTTGTTCTGTTATCAGGATAGCACAAGCGATCGGCGATCGCGAGGTGCAATGAGATCCATCAACTCATCTCCCCAAAACTAACCAACTTCTTCAGCAACCCCTCAGTTTCCCGCTCTAACTGCAAGATCTCCGCCGTTACTTCCGCCAAAGATCTCAACGGCTGGTGCTGATAGAAATACTTGTTATACTCTAAACGGTTAAGATCTGGACTTTTGCAAAAGATTGAAAATTGAGTGTTAATAGGCTGTCTAGCTTTTCTTTCCGGTCTGTATTCGCGGTGCCGATACAGGTGGAAATTTCCGCTTTAAAATCAGCAAAATTC
>NZ_JBGSQZ010000044.1:0-7244 GCF_041737865.1 Chamaesiphon sp. | reverse complement strand
GAATTTTGCTGATTTTAAAGCGGAAATTTCCACCTGTATCGGCACCGCGAATACAGACCGGAAAGAAAAGCTAGACAGCCTATTAACACTCAATTTTCAATCTTTTGCAAAAGTCCAGATCTTAACCGTTTAGAGTATAATAAAGTAATTGCAAATTTCTTCGAGGTGAGAATTTAGAGTGTCAGCAGCACTTGGGAGCACAACTCGGGTCTCCTTCCCTTTTGGTGATAAGTAATGCTTATTTGAATAATTGGAGTGAAGCGGAAATTATTTAAACCCACATTCCGCACTTCGCAAAAGTAGCATGAAAAAGCCTGATTTTACCTTGGCTAGATCGCCAAAATACAACTACTTACAACTAGCAACATCGCTGAATCATCGAGTCGGGAGCATCCTACTTTTTAAAATACTGACAGATAAAAATAACATCGATCGCTGAACTGCATCTATCGATCTCGTACATTCAGATAAAACCCAATGAACTCAGCTCATTTTGAGGCATTCGGCTAAATCTTCATAGCCACCAATGCGTTCGCGATCGAAGAAAATTTGGGGCGTAGTCGCCACTTGATATTTTTGTTTGAATTCATCGACTTGTGCCCGTGATTCTAACTTAATATCCTCAAAATTTAAGCCACAATCTTCAAATAGTTTTACCGCTTTGAGTCCCCACGGGCATACGTGTTCTGGAGTAGACATCCGATATAGCTTAATCTGACAGGAGCTGGGATCGATCTGAGTCATAATCTATATCTAGCAAAGCTTGAGAATGAGTATGTAATTCAGCACTTATCGACCAATATACACATCAGACTAGCCAAATTTCAACTACTTATTTGCATACCATTGCTGCTGCCATCGAGTCATTTGACTGATTTCTGCCTGTTGGGATGCAATGATATTTTGAGCGAGTTTTTGTAACTGTGGACGTTTAGATTTTTTTAATGAATCTTTCGCCATTGTGACGGCACCTTGATGATGAGGAATCATCGCATCGAGAAATCTTTTGTCGAATCGGGCATCGGCTTCACCCAGGGACATATTCATCATCATTGACTCTTTATGCGCGGTTGTCATGGGCATTTCATGATTCATTTCCGTGTGCCACATCGTCGGTGTTGCTGATGCTGTGGGATACCATTGCTTACGCCACTGTTGCATCTGGGCAATTTCTTGCTTCTGCTCGGTGATGATATTTTTGGCAAATTTAACTAATTCGGGGCGTTTGGATTTTTGGATAGCCGATTGAGCCATGACTAAAGCACCCTGATGATGGGGTAACATACTATCAATGAAACGTAAGTCGTAGTTAGCATCCGCAGGGCCGACATCCATATTATGATTCATCATGCCCCCCTGCTTCATCATCCCGCCATGATTCATACCACCATTAGTTTGAGCAAGGTTGGAATTGGAACGGTGAATTGTTAAACCAGCAATCGCGAGGGAAGCGATCCCGATCGATCCGAATAGGATCGCCATCGGTGTGATTAATCGCATTTTAGGATTCATAATATTACTGATGGGGGAAATAGTATTTTTAGTATTACTCCAATTTTAACGGGATGAGATGAAATTAAGATGAAATAGTTAGAGTCGAGATTTCACGTTAATTTCATCTATACTTGGCACGGTCAAAGCTTGCGCTTTTGATAAAAACACGATCTATCGATAATGTCCCCATACCCGACAGCCCATACCCGACAGCCCACACCCCACACCCCACACCCTAACCTCAAATTATGACCGTGCCAAGTATAGTTGGGGGATGATAGCGATCGAGTATGAAAATTTTACTAATCGAAGATGAACCAGATTTAGGTGCCATCATCCAAACCAGTCTCTCACATCATCAATATGTCGTCGATTGGGCTGTCGATGGTAAATCGGGCTGGGAGTATCTAAGCTACGACAGAGATATCTATTCGCTGGCGATTATCGATTGGATGTTGCCCAAAATATCTGGAGTCGAACTCTGTCAGCGGTTACGATCCCAAAAGTATACTATTCCCATTCTGATGTTGACGGCACGAGATCGGATGGAGGATAAAATTACTGGGCTGGATGCTGGAGCCGATGACTATCTGGTTAAACCATTTGGGATGGAAGAGCTACTCGCCAGACTTCGCGCCCTGCAACGTCGCGCCCCGACATTTCAACCCGACAGGTTGCAACTAGGAAATCTCCGGCTAGACTATGGTAATAATGCACTCGTCATTACCGATAAACAGGATAAGGAACACTCGACGGGGTTGACAGCCAAGGAATTTCAACTATTGGAATATCTGATGCAACATCCCGATCGTACCCTAACTCACGACCAAATTCGCCATCGGATTTGGTCGTTTGATTCGGAGTCGGCGAGTAATGTTGTCGCCGCCCAAATTCGGCTATTGCGGAAGAAGTTGGCTGAAGCTGGCTGTGCAAATTCACTTGAAACTGTACGCGGATTTGGTTATCGGCTGAATTCTATTCATAAGTGAAGAGTTGACAGTTGACAGCGGCTCGCTTCGCTCGTCTACGGCTTTGCGAGGGTTTAGCCAGACAAGAGAGCGAATCAAGAAAGCGAGGTTTTTAGAGTAGGGCTTTAAACCCCTGAACATTGGTAATATCAATTATCAATTATTAAAAGTGCATCAGAACAGACTATTTAATCGTACCCGTATTCAACTAACTGGCTTTTATGCGATCGTGATTGGCTCGATCGCACTAACATCTGGCTGCGCGATTCATTTAGTAATGATTCGCGCATTTTCTCGGACAGTCGATCGAGAATTGAATACATTAGTAGGTACCATTCATGATAGTCTTGAAGCGGTGCTAGAACAACCGGAAATAGTCAATCGGTCGGCGATGAATTTATTACCAGGATTGTGTATAGTAGATGGGGAATGTTCGATCTCTAAACCCGATTCTAAGATTGCCGAGCTGACTCAAAAACAAGGTTACTATATCCGATTATTAAACCTAAAAGGTCGCACGATCGCGACTTTAGGGGAGGCACAAAACAAGTTCATAGTTCGCGTTCCAACGGGGAATGAGATGCCAACGATACACTGGGAGACTATTACCGACGATCGAGGCGAACGCTATCATATTCATACACTTCGACTCAAAACGATGCTCCAGGGGCAAGACTGGGGTTATCTCCAAGTCGCTCAATCTTTCCATCATTTAGATGAATACATGAATAGTCTTCATCTAATTTTGATTTTTGGTGTACCACTGGCGATGTTATTAATTAGTGGGGTAAGTTGGTGGTTGTCAGGATTGGCAATGCAGCCAATTTATCAATCTTATCAACAGATCCAACAGTTTACCGCCGATGCCGCTCACGAACTTAGAACGCCCTTGGCTGTGGCGCGAATAGCTGTAGAAAGTACTCTAGATGCCGCTGTCATCGCGCCAGAAACCCGTAATAATTTGGAAATTGCCCCGCGTCAAGTTTACCATCTCAGTCGTCTGGCGGAGGATTTATTATGGCTATCGCGGTTGGAAGCAAAACAATTACCCGTACGCGATCGAGTATGTTGTTTAAATGATTTAGTTAGTGATTTAGAAGAAGAATTAGCTCCTCTGGCGGTTATCGCTGCGATCGATCTGCGGTTAGAAATCCTTACTAATCAGCGACTCGATGTTATCGGCGATAGTGACAGACTTTACCAAGCGATCGCTAATTTGATTAATAATGCGATTCAATATACCCCTGCGGGTGGAGTAGTCACAATTGGCTTAGAATCTTTAGAGCGTAACGCGATCGTCACGATCCAAGATAATGGGATCGGGATTGCTGCGGTGGATTTGCCGCATATTTTCGCTCGCTTTTATCGGGTGCAAACCGATCGATCTAATATCACAGGCGGAACGGGATTGGGTTTAGCGATCGTGCGGGCGATCGTCATAGCGCACCACGGTAGCATCCATGCTGAGAGTCAGCTAGATGTGGGTAGTAAATTTACAGTTCGGTTGCCTGTTAAAACCCAGAAGACTTAAGTTACACCAGTTTAGCTTTAAAAGAGCGTAATTAGTTGAGTTATTCTCTCAAACTATCAAGCGATCGATCGCCCACGAGCATTCAAAAATAGTCACACAGATAACAATATTATTTTCTCGATCGATGGGAGGATAATATGATTGTGACGGGAGCAACCTCAGTGAGTCAAGGACTAGTATTTTTAATTTTGTTAGGTGCGGCTGTCTTGGAAGCTGGGGGCGATGCGTTGGTGCGAAAGGGTTTGCAAAGTCGCGGGCTGGTACAGCAAGTTGAATTTATCTTGCTGGGTGGCTTGACACTATTGGGCTACGGAATTGTGGTGAACTTGCCTCCTTGGGATTTTGGCAAGTTATTGGGGGTTTACGTCACCCTATTTTTTCTGGTGGCTCAATTAATTAATTATTTTGGATTCGGTCAAATACCTAGCATTTCGATCTGGGTCGGAGGTGCTTTAATTGTCACAGGTGGATTGGTGATTACATTCTGGAGAGTTTGAGTGAGTGTCAAAATCTATGTGTGGTTGCCTCGATCGCGATTGCCAGCCTCCGCCAATTTGGGCAACTTACCGCCGCCGACTCAATTGCAATTATCGATCTCGATGCTCATCAGGGTAATGGTTTAGCGCGGACTTTCGCTGGCGTAGTCTCTCCCCTGGAGAATCCCGATCGCACCGTCCACATCTTAGATATGTACAATCAGGATATTTATCCCCAAGATCGTCAGAAGTCGAAAGGCATAAACTCGAACAACTTGCGGCTAAGTGGGGTATCAGCCTTTCTGGCACCATTCGCAGAATAGTTAGGGAGTACAAAGAAGATGCCTAGTTACGGATGCCAACAGATATTGATTATCCCAGATCTCAAGCTTAAAGCTGTGCTAGAGTTTGTCTGTCAAGAATCTAATAAATTAGCTAATTGTGCTATTTATTATTGTCGCCAACTCTATCTCAAGACGGGTCAAATTGCACATCGATACGACCTTAATAAACTACTCAAAACTAATCCTCATTTTAAAGCTTTGTACTCGCACGTTGGGCAAGCTACCTTAACATCTGTAGCTGAGTCTTTCCAATCTTTCAAAGCCTTGAGAAAGCTATCCTTTAGTGGAAAGTTAGACCAAAGACCTCGACTACCTAACTACCGTACCGAAAAGCGAAATAGACAAGTCAGAGACGCTGTTAACAAAGCAGCTAGGTTAATTATCAATCATTGCCTCGACAATCAAATTAAAACGATCGTGTTTGGCTGGAACAAAGGTCAGAAAGATTCAGCTAATATGGGCGCAAAGACTAATCAGAAATTCGTTCAGATCCCTACAGGCAGACTTAAAGATCGTATTGCCCAGCTAGCAGAAACATACGGAATTAAGTTTGTCGAAACCGAAGAATCATATACATCTAAAGCCTCGTTTGTCGATCTTGATGTGCTACCTACTATCGGTGCGAAACCCGATGGGTGGCAACAAAGCGGCAAGCGAGTAAAGCGAGGATTGTATCGTACCGCCAACAATCAATATATCAACGCTGATTGCAATGGTTTATGTCGTTTAAAATAGCTAAAAACTTTACCTAGTAAGGCAATGACGCTATAGACTAATTCTACAACGTCACATTCTAATCCCAATAATCATTCTACTGGAAGATTGAATGTAGCGCGAACACGATCTTGAAATACTGTTAAATCACTATGAGGCTGGGCATTTTCTTGAAATAGGCGTTGGAAGATTGTAAGACCATACTATGACGGCTGTATTGTTACTAAGTCTTTAATTCGGGGAATGCTATCTCTAGCAGTGACAAGCTATTAGTGTTTTCTAAGGTAGGTAACTATTATGGACAGTAAGGATAAAGAGCAACTCAGCGATAGAGAAGTACAAACTGATGACGTATCAGTACCCAGCGATAGAGAAGTACACACTGATGATGTATCAGTATCCAGCCATAAAGAAGTACACACTGATGACGTATCAGTATCCAGCCATAAAGAAGTACATAATGACGATCTTGACTGGTTGTCAGATCGCTTAGATAGGGCGATTAGAGGAATCTTTGTATTGACTTTCCAAAAGCTACCTAAATGGATAGGAAATGCTTTAACGTCAGTATTTAGCAATATATTTAATTTTATTTGGAAAGTAATTCAAGAAGCAACGTACTTTCTTCAAAAAGCCTTTATCTGGTTATTCTGGACGCTACCTAGACAAGTTATTGGATGGTTCGTTGAATCTGCAAACTATTTACTGCGACTAGGAGGAGTCTTTGTTAAGGTCTTGACATTGTTGACAGTTGTTTTTGGACCATTACTTGTATCGCTCAATACAGGTTTATTCTTAGTTGGAGCCATTGTTTGGTGTCTAATGGCTATCGTAGGAGCAATTTGGGGATTAATTTACCTCAATAGAAGTAAATGGAAAATTGGGCAGACGATAGGACGATTAGCTAACAAATTAAAATTTTGGCAGCAAGGCAGTGTGCCAGAGGTTGCAGAAAAGTAGTCTTATTTCTAGCTTCTTAGGGGTCAGCCAGCAAATCAAATACAGTGAACAGATCGCCGAGATATTTATATTTCGGTTCAAGCTTTCTGATGCCGCTAATTTCAGTAGTTAGACGACAATTATCAATAGATTTTGCTACCTTTTGTCCCTAAATCCACCCACAGTGGGTTCAAACTCCACCTGACAAGTTCCTGTAGCCCCATTCCGATTCTTAGCCACATTAATCTCCATCAGCCCTCTAGCCGCCGTCTGAGCGTCATAGTACTCCTCTCGATACAGTAACAGTCCAACGTCCATATCCTGCTCGATATCACCACTGTCTTTGATATCAGCCATCCCAGGACGCTTATTAGACTGACTCTCCACACCTCGATTCACCTGCGCCAATGCCACGAACGGCACATCAAACTCCTTGGCGATATCCTTGAAAGCTCCAGAAAGTTTACCCACTGCTTGCGCTCGATTACCTGCGGCTCTATCTCCTAGCTTTTGAATGTAGTCCATTACCACCAATCCCAAACCACCGCGCTCCGACTTCACCCGTCGCAGCACAGAGCGCATTCGTGAGGGATTTTGAATACTGGCAGGAGTATCGTCAATAATTAACGGTAATTGCTTTAGCTACCCAGATGGGAATCCCCACACCATAGCGTACCCGCTTGGTGTGGGATGAAAGGCGCGTGAGCAAACGATTCCACCCGACTAGAATCCAACAAGCGCAGCTCTTGGCGAGTAGTCGGGTGGATGAGCAAGCGAA
>NZ_JBGSQZ010000043.1:0-4609 GCF_041737865.1 Chamaesiphon sp. | reverse complement strand
GAATTTTGCTGATTTTAAAGCGGAAATTTCCACCTGTATCGGCACCGCGAATACAGACCGGAAAGAAAAGCTAGACAGCCTATTAACACTCAATTTTCAATCTTTTGCAAAAGTCCAGATCTTAACCGTTTAGAGTATAATCGTCGCTTCCGCAAGAGATTTGCGGGTAGTCCGCCGTTGGATGAGCAGTTCTAATTCAGCTTGTTTGTAGAAACCTTGAACCTGACGGGGTGGATAGTTGAGATCGTCCCAGATCCAATGTGTATAACCGTTAGAGTAGAAAATCAGCGGACGCTGTTTAAATTGGGCTTCGAGACAGTCGGCGTATAATCTTGCCTGTTGCTGTCCGATCCGAGGGTCGTGCTTGGTACGTTTGGCTTCGACGACAGCCAGGGGTTTACCGTCGTTGCCCCAGAGGACGTAATCGACGAATCCATTACCCGATTCATTGGGCATTCCGGTGACGGGGAATTCGCGGTCGCGGGGTGAATCTAGTGTCCACCCAGCTTCTTTGAGGAGAATATCGATGAAGTAGTCGCGGGTTTCGGCTTCGGAATAGTCGTGAGTGTCTGGCTGTTGGCTGTTAGCTAGCTTGACTTGGGCTAATTCTGCCCGTAGGCGGTGCAGTTCTGTGTCTAGGTCGTTCTTGGCAGCGAGGATGGTGGAAAGCTTTTCATCGCGTTCCTGGAGGGTAGTGGTGAGTTTTTGGAGTTGTTCGATCGTCTGTTTGGAGACGAGGATAGTTTGGGGGATGGTAGCGGGATTGAATGTGAGTCCTGATTCGGGTTTAGCTTTGCATCCGTAGGTATGGGCTAGCTAGTAGGTGATATGAAATAGTTCTTTGATGGCAACGATCGCATCGTTGGTGGGCACCGCTCGATTTTGGTGGACGGCTTGGTTGCCGATTTTGATAATCAATCGGGCTTTGGTAAATAGAGCCTCGCCCACGAGCCGTTTGAAGCTGGGTTCGTGAACGAGGGCACTGAGATTTTCTTGATAGGGAAGGGTGAGAGCATCGTCATACTGATAGAGCCAGTTGACGGTTAATTCGAGGGCACGACGGGCGTAAAAACAGGCGGTACGTGGGTCGGGATGGACGGCGACAATCGCTCGATCTGCGGCTTCGTAAATGCTAGGAAATTCGGGTTGGAGGAAGGCAAACTGACTCATTAAAATTCTATTCAATTCCTAGATCGAATTCTCTCACTGATTGAAGCTGGTCGGAAATTAACGTACATTCTGACAGCAGCGCGATATTTAAATCCGGCAATATCACGCTACGCTCGATCTGTGCGTAACCAGATGTCAGCGAGGAATCCGATCCTGTTTCTTGACGGAGGTGATAAAGTTTGAGGCGATTAGCTTCCCAAAACCAAACTTCCGTTACGCCTAACTGTTGGTAAGTTGCTAGTTTGTTAATGTTGCCACTGGTGATATTAACTTCAATCGCTAAATCTGGAATGTCCTTTTCAGCCCCGATGCAATAGCATTCATCTGGTTCTGCGCCAGCATTTTTGAGTCGATCTTTGAGCGTAGTACTGCCCAGTGGCGTATGTTGAATCTGTCGCGAAATTAAGTAACGTTCGAGCAGTGTCGCTAAACGTTTTTTGATTTTTTCATGTCTAATCGATGGCGACACAATTTCTAAGATCCCATTTAAGTAGGTAACGCGGTAGTGCGAGTTGTCTGCCAATCTCGCTAATAATGCTTCGTATGTCTGCCAGTCTACATCACTGACGATCGATGTCTCTTCTGGATCGGCAATTCGTGCTAGTTCGGCTGCGTCGATTAGTTCTTTGAGTCCACTCAGCATTATTTAATCTCCAAGATTGAGTCAAGATTAGAATTCCCTGCAACCGATCGATCTTCAAAGAATGCGGGGTGATTGGCTGTTGCGATCGCGGTTAAGATTTCACGGTCTTCGGCATTCGATTCGGCGACAGTATAATCGATTGTACTGTAGATAAACCCTGCCGCATTCCGAATCCTAATTCGATAAGATTCTCTGACGTTTTCTCTGGTTTTAGAGATCGGCGGTTTTTGCTGGAACTCTTCGATGATGGCAAAGAAAATTGCCTGAAAGCGTTCGAGATAATCTGCCCCAAACAGATAGATGTTATCTTCAAAATAATCACCAAAAGTTTCTAAAGATTCAGCCCATTTTTTTAAATCTTTATTGCGACTTGTATTTCTGTTTTTAGATTCTTTACTCAACCAAACAATTAGATCGAACAAGTCAATCAGACTACGCAACCCAGTTTGCAAACTATATTGATGAATTGAGACACATTCTTTGAGAGAATTATTAATCTCGATCGGCAAATAATAACAAGACTCTTGCCGTGCCGATTGAAAGGTTTTAATTTTGTCCCAAGCATGGAAAATCGCATTTTGCAGTTGGTAAAACTGACGTTGAGCCGCAAATTCCTTGGCTCGATCTACAATTACCTGAATCTGGGCTATTTCTTCGGATACAGCAGCTTCCTGAGAGTCTACAGAGTATTTTCGCTCTAAGGCGGCGATCGAATCGATATAGGCAATCAGATCGCTGTACTCTCGATCTAGAGAGTTGGCGATCGTCTGCAATGGGTTATCTGTTAATTGGTCACGATCGATGACTACCATTGAAATATCCTGGGATGGGTGCAATTCTGGTCAAAATGATAGTGTTTGAATTTTTAAGAACCTGGGACTAGTTGGTAGCGAGGTGATTGTCCTATCGTGCCCACTCGCACGTCTATTCTTATCATTACATAGTGGAGCCATACACGATTTAAAGTGGCTTACTCGCGCTACCTTTGGTTAATTTTCAGACGATCGCAGTAGGGCGAGATTCGGGGAGAAAGGCAAGGATAATGTCTCGGTCGGGTATACCACGATCGATTAAGTCTTGCATAATCCCGCATTCCATCCCATCGTATTCAATCGAGACTTTACCACTGTCGATTGTCACATAGATGAGGTTGCCGCGTACCCGATGCCCGCGATCCCAACCGACTTGCATCAGTGCATAACGATCTTGTCGTTCGTCAAATACGGTATCTAGGTGAATATCGCCGTGAGATGGGCGCAGTTTGGCATAGTCGCTAATTACCTGTTTGACGATCTCTCGATAGGTGGTGAGGGAATCCATTGCACGATCTCCTGTCGATCTAAGTTTATGATGGCAAGTCTCAAAGATAGCTGCTCGATCCGTTCATTTTGTGAGTTTATGAGTTCTGGTCGTAGTCGATACAAACTATCAAACTAGCTAGTAATTCTTGTAAAGTTTCATCATTAACTCGACCTAACTGTCTGACAAATCGCTCGGTAGAGATGCTGCGAACTTGTAAAACATTCCCCGCAGAATCACGATCTAGTCCACGTTCGGGACTAGCGGCGATTGGCACCATGAAGGGACGTTCGGCAAACTTTTCTTGCCAGGTGGCGACTGGAATCACAATTCTCATCGCAATCGAATTGAAAATTTTGGCACTGATGATTACTACAGGACGAGTTTTTTGAATTTCTTGTCCTCTGGTAGGATTGAGATCCACCAACCAAATTTCGCCGCGTTGGGGATTAATCATCCTCGTTTTCCCATCCTTCTACATCCAAGACTGCAAATTCTGTCAATTCTGGCTCGGTGAGAAAGTCCTGGGCGGTTGCGGGAATGTAGGGCGCGAGGTACTGATGCCGTTGTGCTAGGGGTAGAGCGGCGAGTTCTCTGAAGGATAGCTTTGAGGCGATCGCTTTTGAGGTGTTTTTTAGGCGCAGAAATTCGGTGAAATCTAGGACTTGTTGCTGTTTGTCGGGGGTTAACTGGCGGAGGTTGTTGAGGATGTCTTGCTCGATGTTGGCGATGCTTTGCATGGTTGTTCTCCTATATCTCTCTAATTTAAACCAGATCGACTTTATAGTTCTCCTCGAAAGGCGCGATGTTGAAGGGATGCGAAGAGTGCATCTAGTTCGGTGAGGGATTTGTGATGAGTGGCTTTGAGTTTTTCGATCGCTTCTACTCGTTGAGCGAACTTTTGTTGAAGATCGATGGGGGGAGCTTCAACAAGTGTAGCTTGTAGCTTTGTTTTAGAAATGTTAGGCATTGAACTAGAGGAACCTCCCGCTAGTTTCTGAATAGCTCGTCGCTTAGTTGGGTAAATGAGAAGCTGATGTAAAAAGCTTGAATTAACTGGAGCATCTTCACGCAGCCGAAAACGGAAAATTAGATCTGACATTAAAAGACGTGGAGGAGTTTCTTTGACAAGCGCACAAGCAGCAATCAATTCATAAGTGTTTTTTCGATTAAATAACAAATCTCCTTGTTTTACCTCTATCTTTGAATTTGGCTGCACATCAGGAGGAAGTGCTTTATTTTCGGATGGTTTATACTCGCACTTAGTCACCGCACCAAGTTTAAGAACTCCCCATTCTTTTCCTTCAACGGAACGATCCAAACATACTGGACTCCAGCCACTATCGATATTCAGTAGATCGCAAAGTCAATCTAAAACGGGCAAATAAATAGCTGTAACGACGGGAAAACGTCGCTCGACGGCAGTAGAGAGGAACTGCAACATGATATTCAAAGGGAACAAAGCATAGTAAACAAGCTGTCCGCCCTGTCTGGAGC
>NZ_JBGSQZ010000016.1:0-27987 GCF_041737865.1 Chamaesiphon sp. | reverse complement strand
ATAAACCAGATTGCCAAAAATTGACAAATCTCTAATTAGAATATAGCTAGGATCGTGAAGATTATCAGTGTAACTTTGACAGTTAGGGCAAGTAATTCCGAGATTATTTAATTGTAAGTGCAAACAAATAAAATCCGTTTTATGGTAACAAGTGAAAACTGTAGCTTGAGATAAATCAAGAAGAGAATTCAGGTGAAAGTCCATAGCCAGTATGAGGGTAAAACGTAGCTGTCGCTACATTTTACCCTGTTTTCAGAGGAGAGCCAAATGATACTGGTGAATCTTGGGGAAATCAAATTTTGAAGAGTCATAAAATAACTCAAATAGCTTTTTAACAGCCCAAAAAGACTTACATAAATACCAGTATTTTCTCAAAAAGTTCTTCGCTTGTAGCCAAATATCTTCAACCGGATTTTGTTGAGGAGCATTTGGCGCAAATAGGATGCAAGTAACTTCAGATTATCTGGTGACTTGGATTAATTGACTTTCGTCAAATATTCTCTAAATTCACCTATATTCGGTGCACCGACTATAAACCTATGGTAACTAGCTCCATCCCAAATGAAGACGATTTTTTGATTCGGATATTTACCCTGTAAATTCTTAACAAACTTTACCGTTGATTCACCATTACCTGCTGGATAAGCTTCAATTGTAAATTCATGCGTTTGATAGTTAAGGGACCCAAAATAAGTTTGTCTATTTTTTTCATTTTTAATTGGGACTTCAATTCTAATTTTAGTTTGTCCCCATACATATCCACAGATATCTCCATTGAGTAAATGACACTCATCTATAAACAACACTGCCATCGCCCCTGTCTCAATCTCTGTCTTGTGGTTAGCCAAAAATTCATTAATCTCAGCTCGCTTTTTTTTACTAGCTCCTCGTCAAATTGTGGATTGACTTTCTGAGACCTTTTCCATCTAATCTTTCCAGCTTCAAATAGATCGTAGTAACTCTGCTTTGATTTGTATACAACCTCATACTTATCCTCTAAATGATTAATTAATTCATCTAAATGTCAATAGTCTTTAGCTTTCAGCCACTCGATTATTTCTCTTCTTTGTTCGGTTGTTAATTTGCCGATCGCGCCTTGGTATCCTAGTTTAATTCCTGCTATTCCTCCGACCTTAAAAGCTCTTTTCCAGTCCCTAACAAAGCTTGTACTTACACCTAATAAGTGTGCTATTATGCGATCGGATCTGCAATGATACAATAGGTGTGATTGAGAGGAATTAAAGTGGCATGATGCCAGGAATACTGAACTATGCGATCGACACATTGGCGGCTTTATTTCCAATTGCCAACCCAAATCGATCGGTGTGACAATTGGGTTAGCAACTAGACTAACGCAATGGAGTGATTATCTTGGATGTTTAATCGGGATTGTGCTATTTGGTGGATTACTCTGTGTCTGTCTGGTGCCTGACTGCCTGACACAAGTGGCTCAAAAGTAGACAGGGAAAGAAAAGAGTAGAAAATCATGGCTTCGCTAAAGTTACGAACGCTCTAGCTGAAACTCGGATGAACGGTTCTACTCTTCTCGATCGTCTGTTTGGTGCGAACGCACGCTGAGGAGACCGTCTAACGACACGTCTTCGCCTACAGCGCGATTCGCATCCGCAATTATTAGGATTCTTTAGTCAATACAGCCAAGCCAGAGACTGGAGACATCTCAAGACATTAGCTTGGATGGTGAGTGCTTTAATTATGACGTTATCTTCAAGGTGTGTGTGGTCAATAAAGGTCGAGCCGTGCTAAGGTGACTCCTCTATTTTCCAAAGATCCAGAGCCTTGTTTTGCTTCGGCAAAAGCTGAATTGGACTTCTACGATTCAATCTGGTTTTCGCGGATTAGTTCTCTTATCTGTCAAACCTGACTCCTACCTTCAATTTGAGATCTGTCAGTCAGCCAGGTTACTGAGTCAGTAGTTGTCTGGGCAACCCTTCACCGATCGAGAAACGTTAAAATAAATATCGGGTTGGATAAAAAATAGTCAGACAATCGAGGTGAGGAATATTGAGACAGGCGACAAATCGGGGATTTTGGGTGGCACTGTCACTGATTGGGATTTGGGCGAGTAGCACTGGCATTCTGTTTAGCTTGGATTTGGCGCAATTGCCAAGCTGGGTGAAGTTTGTAGGCTTTGCTTGGCAGATGTTTTTGTATGTGGGGTTGTTTGTGACGGCACACGATGGAATGCACGGATCGATCGCACCCTCGAATCGGAAGTTGAATGATGCGATCGGTAGTTTTGTATTATTTGTCTATGCGATGTTCCCATTTGCAAAAATGCGCCAGATGCACGATCTTCATCATGACATTCCGGCACAGGTGGGCGATCCTGACTTTCACAATGGCAAACGGCGGAATTTCTTTGCTTGGTATTTCAACTTTATGCAGAACTATTGGAGTTGGCTGCGGTTAGGATTGTTGATTTTGACATTTCATGCCGTGCATCAAGTGTTACGCGTTCCAGAGAGCAATCTTTCGTGGTTTTGGGTGTTCCCGTCGGTGATGAGTTCGTTTCAACTCTTCTTGTTTGGAACATTCCTACCACATCGCGAACCTGTCAATGGCTATGTAAATGAGTGTCGCGCTACCAGCACACCTTTTTCGGAGTTTTGGTCGTTCATTAGCTGTTACCACTTTGGCTATCACGAGGAGCATCATGACTTACCGCATTTGGGCTGGTGGCAATTACCAGCAGCACGGAGATCGCGGTTGCTCGATCGACTAACTTCCAACTAAAATCTAAACTGGAGCGAATGCTGCGCTTTTATAGAACCCATTTGAGATCTTTTTAGGTGGCGGCATTCGTTTGAGCATCAGCCGAATAAAACATAGCTTGAGCTTGAGCTTGGCGTTATCATTGTTTCGCTCAAATCTAGGGCGTACTCGAAGCAGTTTTCCTATTTGCTGTTTTGGATTTAAGAGGTGGAGTGGTACAACTAGCGATAGTCAGGCTCGTCCCTCTGTGGTGGCAACCTTTCGACCATAGAGGATAGTTCCAAACCCCGTAACGTACATCAACAGGCTATAAACAGCAGCAGGAATCGCCATCTCAGGGTTATTTAGCAGACCAGCGGTAATCGCCAGAGCTAGCGTGCCATTGGAAATACCAACCTCAATTGCAATGCAGATTTGCTGGGACGGTGGTAGCTTGAGCAGCTTACCGATCGAGAATCCTGCTAGCATTGACAGTACATTGAGTAGTAACACAGCAACTCCTACCTGTAAAATAAATCCGGGTAATTTGCTACCCTCACGGACTACTAGTAGGAGAATAATTAGTGCCAGTAGACCAGCAGCGATGCGGCTCATCACCTTTTCTAGACGATTGGCTGTGTTGGGAAATCGTTGGCGAATGGTCATGCCGATCGCGATTGGCAGCAGTGTAATCAGGAAAATTTGCACCATTGTCTGACCGATCGGCATATCGATCGCGGCATTCTGTCCGAGAAAGTGCTTGAGCGCGAGATTGGAAAAGATCGGAATCGTGAAGACTGTAATAATACTGCCAACTGCCGTGAGCGAAACTGACAGCGCAACATCTCCTTTGGCGAGATAAGTAATCAGATTAGATGAAGGACCACCACAACACAGTGCTAGCACGATTAGTCCTACAGCGATCGTTGGCTGCATCGGCACTAATTGGGTAATCAAGAGGGCAATTAGGGGTAATAGGAGCGTCTGACAAATGGTGCCTACTGCTACCGCCTTAGGGTAGCGAGCGATCCGCCGAAAATCTTCGGGAATCAGACTTAAACCCATTCCCAACATCACTAAGGACAGGGCTAGCGGTAGTAAAACAGCCGTGAACAGGTTACTTTCCATACAAGGTAGTCGGGATTACATAGACTGCATTTTACCTTTTCTTGGCCACTCGGCGATCGGTATCCCCCAAAGATAATGAAGTCCAGTCAACTTGTGTCTATTGGCTTATGACAAACACTCAGCCACGATCCTTCACCCAAAACTGATAATTTAACGGCGAGAAGACATCGACATCAAAATTTGTAGTACATACCAAAACAGCAAAGCTACCGAAGCAAATAGCTCCAGCGAAGCTGCCACATATTGGTCTTTGTTATAGTGGAGCATTACCCTCGATGTATCATAGAGGATTGCTGCCATCGCAAATCCAACCATCAGCACAGAGAAAAATAAGCCCAGGGTAAATCCAAAGATCGCGCTACAGATAATCAATCCTAGTGCCACAAAGCCACCAATTTTGAGCGCGCCACCCAGAAAGGTAAAATCTTTGCCCGTCGTGAAAGCGACTGCGGTTAAACCAACAAACATCAGTGATGTGAGAATACCTGCCGTCGGCACAATCGTCGGATCGTACACACTACTAGCGATAAATATTAACGGTGCGAAGAGGAACGCTTCGGCCACTACATATAGCCCCAATCCGCCATATTGGAGCGAGATTGAATCCGCTCTAGCTGCTAACCCCCGCGATAACCAGCCGAGAATCGAGAACCCACCCAAGATCGCCAACCATGTAAAACGACCAGTCAGAGCGCGGGCTAAAGTTTCGGCAATACCCGACTGAATCAGGAATGTCTCAAATATGATAAACAGCCCCACCGCACCAGCCAGATGGGTATAAGTCTTTTTGATAAACTCAGCCCGTTCTTGAGGCTGCTGTCTAGCTACTACATCCATAAAATTAAACCTCTAAAACTATCGATACTTAGTTTGCCGCGCGTGGGCATAGCCACAGCATGGCAGTATAACTGGTAATAGATCCAACTCTAGCTGTCCCGAATCCGGAAAGTTATGAAATACTTTACAGTTGATTTAGTTAGATCTTAGCTAGTTTCGATCGTCTTTGCTATGTCGTTTATCACTACTAAAATATGGTTCATTTAGGTCTATTATGTCCCGCCGAAACTGGTCATTTGAATACGATGCTACCGTTAGGGCAAGAAATGCAGCGACGGGGGCATCGAGTGACATTTTTTGGGATAGTTGATGCTAGAGCGAAGGTGCTAGCGGCGGGCTTAGAATTTAGGGCGTTCGGGGAAGTAGAGTTTCCAGCGGGATCGAGCGATCGATTGTTTGCCGAGCTGGGTAAACTCAGCGGTTTGGCAGCACTAAATTACACGCACGATTGGATAAAAAAATCCGCCGCAGTCTTTCTCAAAGATGGGCCAAATGTCCTCAAAGATGCCCAAATCGAAGCCTTATTAGTAGATCAAATTTTACCTGAAGGTGGTACTGTTGCTGACTTATTGGATATTCCGTTTGTGACTATTTGCAGTGCCTTGCCATTTAACCAAGAGCCGACAATCCCCCCGCTGTTTACTACTTGGAGCTATAACACCGCGTGGTGGGCGATGCTTCGCAACCAGATCGTGTACCGATTGGTGAGTCCGTTCGGAAAGTCGATGCAAACCTTGCGTTTTAGCTATCGAAAATTGTGGAAATTGGCACCAGAAATTACTTCTGATTCTCAACTAGCCATCTTAACTCAACAGCCAGCAGAATTTGAATATCCCAGACAAACTTTACTAGCATATTTCCATTTTACTGGCCCATATCACAATCGAACCAGTCGCAAGCCAGTCGATTTTCCGTGGGAGCAATTAACTGACAAACCGCTGATTTATGCGTCGATGGGGACATTACAAAATCAATTGACTGATATATTTCAGGCGATCGCCACTGCTTGTGTAGACTTAGATGCTCAGTTGGTGATTTCTCTCGGCGGAGCTAGTTTGGAATCATTACCAGTATTGCCAGGAAATCCGATTGTAGTTAGCTATGCGCCCCAACTAGCACTACTAGAGCGTGCCTCAGTGGCGATTACCCATGCGGGGATGAATACCGCACTAGAATGCTTGACTTATGGCGTTCCGATGGTGGCAATTCCGATTACCAACGATCAGCCAGGAGTGGCAGCCCGCATCGCTTGGATTGGTGCGGGTGAGATCGTGCCATTGAAACAATTAACTGCGGCGAGACTGCAAACTGCACTAAAGTTAGTATTGACTCAACCAAGTTATCGCCAAAAGGCGATCGCACTCAAACAATCGATCTCCAAATCTGGCGGAGTCAGTCGTGCGGCTGATATCATAGAACAGGCTATCTCTACTAGAAAACCAGTCGTTCGGACATGAGCAAACAGACGATCGAGTTGAGTAAATATACTGCTGCTTATACGAGCATCGGTGCAGGTATTCCCGTAATTTTATTGCATGGCTTTTTTGGTGATGCCTGGACACTGGGATCGATCGCCCAAGGATTATCAACTAATTATTGTTGCATTAGTTTAGAGTTATTAGGCTTTGGTGATTCTTCCAAACCAGATATTCGCTATCTCATCGAAGATCATGTTGAATTCCTCAAAGAGTTTTTAACTGCCAAAAAAATCAATAAGTTTTATCTACTTGGTTATTCTTATGGTGCTTGGGTAGCGGCTGCTTATGCTGTAGATATCCAGGATCGAAATCTGTCAATCCCGCAATTAGCGGGGATGGTGCTCTTAGCTCCAGCGGGAATTAGAGATGATAGTTTCGTCGGTCGTTATGACTATATCAAACCGTTATTATGGCAGACATCATTGGTAGATTTGGCTCTAAATTCGATCGCGCCATTTGTGAGATTAATCGGTAATGAGAAATCATTTAATACTATCCGTGCCGCACGAGAAGCGATCGTCTCTCAACCAGCCGCGCGATCGTTTTTAATCGATCGACTCAATCCAGAAGATGCCGTCGATACTGTCGAAAATGATATCGATCGCATCACCACTCTCACCTTAGTAATTGCAGGTGAAATCGATGGCACCATTCCATTATGGCACTCCCAAGCTTATGCTCAAAAAATTCCGCAAGCTAGTCTAGATATTATCCCTGGCGCGGATCACGATCTAGTTCAGACACATGCTCAAGAAGTAACTCGATCGATCCTGGAGTACTGGAATCGATCGAGCTAAAACGATGAAAGTTTTAACAAAGAACAGAAGCTATGGCTTCGGGGTTGAAATCCCCAGCGGGACAACCCAATTATCAATTACTTGTACTGAGCGTAGCCGAAGTATCAATTAATTTAACTACCAAAATTGTAGCCAGCTCCGACTAGAATTCCCACATCGGCTTGGCGATTATTCGGAAATCCAGCATTGAGTCGTAGCGTTCCAGTAAAAAATCTCGACAGTGGAATGTCCACACCACCAGAGATGGCTGGACTGATCTCTAAACCCCCTGCATACCGCAACATTGCGCCGCCACCAATAAAAGGCGAGAACATCGTTTGCCCAGCATCGTTGCGAATCGGAAAATCAGCAGTCAGGATAATCATGGAAGTGGCAGATCCACCCCCAAACAGTACCGTAGCATCGTGCAAAGACAGATGATCCGAAAATCTCACCTTAGTTAAAATTGCTACGCCACCCGTTCCTAAAGCAGTTGTATTACCTCCCAAACCGATCGCACTACCAATCCCAATGTAGCCATTATTCTGAGTACTGACTTTTTGGAAAGGAGCCGACTCAGCGACTAGTGATGCACTCACAGCGGTAAAGCTAGTTAAGCCACAGAGAGTAAATTTTAAAAATCTGGCGAAATATTGTGACACTGTGGATTGAATGTTATGGGGGCTATCAGGTTATACGTCCAGAAATAGCTAATGGATCTATGACGGTTTTCAAATAGATTCAAACTACCACGATCGCGATCGTCTCTGTAATTTTACGGATATCGATAGATCGACATCCGAACAGATCTACACAGCCGCGATCTCAAAGTTCCGTGGGAGTGTAGCTACATAGCAATTCAGCAGAGCCGAATTGCGCTCAGTCGAGCGATTGGGCAAAGCCCACGCTTGGCGAAGTTATGTAGCACAGTTGCCGCCATCGCAATTCTGTTGGGAGCAATGGTCGGTGAATGCTAAGATTAGTAGTTATATAGACTAAAATTAATTAGCAATAGATCGTAATGAAGTTAAATTTTCGCCGGATGATGGCAGGCTTGTTGTTACCTGCATTGCTGGTCATCATCGCATTAGTCACGGTAAGTATTTATCCACAAGTAGCAATAGCAGATGATTTTACCAAAGCAACTTTGCCGATTGATTCTGATTTCTCGGGTAAAGATCTAACTACTTTTGAGTTTACTCAAGCTAGTGTCCGCAGAGGCAAATTTATGAATGCGAATCTCACTGGTGTGAGCTTAATTGGTGGAGATTTTGATTCAGCAGATATGACTGGGGCAAATATGACCAATACTTTGTTAGATACGGCTCGACTAACCCGCGCCAATCTCACTAATGCCATCTTAATCGGTGCGTCCGCTTCTGTTGCTAATTTCGATGGTGCCATTATCGATGGTGCAGACTTTACGGATGTGCTACTGAGAAGAGATATCCAATTGAAGTTGTGTAAGGTTGCTAAAGGTACCAATCCAACCACAGGTAAAGACACCAGAGAGTCCTTGGAATGTGCTTAAATTAATTGATGATTGATAATTAATTTAACTACTGGTGTCGATGGCTACTGTCTACCAGTTAGGCAATTATATCTGACTGACAATATAATTTTCAAAAGGAGATCAGGTCGGAAATAGTCACAACTCTCAACTTTTCTAGTTCTTGGAGCCGTTGTTGAGTTGTCGAAAATAACTGATAATATTCTACTTTTTTAGTTAAATCTTCTGGTTCTTTACTTTGTAACTTACTTAAATAATACTTACGCTTTTTTTCGCAAGCAAATTTTTCCAAACAAGCGATCGCCGCACGTAATACTAATGGCGATCGCTGGATTTCTTCGGCGGTATGTTCGTCTAAATTAAATAAATGTTTAACCTGAGCGGCTCTAGCCGGATGTTCGGCGATCGAATCCTGCAATTTATTAATCAATCGATCGTCTAAATAATCAATTTCTTCCGGCTGGGAATTTTGCCCATATCCTAATGAAGATCGATCGACGATCTGTTGCCACAAGAAAGCATGGTGAGCTAACGTAAATGTAAGATCAGCAGAATCTAGCCCATCAATAATTGTCAAGCGATGAATTGGATAATGGAGGTAAATCCGTAGCAATAAATCCTCTGCTTGTTCGATTAATCTTTGACTAGGATGGATACTAACTGGAGCTATTTCTGCTTCAGCCTCGATTTTAATTGGATTATTATCGGCCGCTTCTGGTACTGAATATTTGGATCGCTCGGATCGCTCGGATTGACTAAATTTATTTACAGGTAAATTACCGCCTGTAAATTTCTGTGGGAGTGGTTTTAGTCCCTTAATTGCAGTTTGTAAATTCTCAAATAATAGGGGAATCATCCGCGCATCGCCAGCACTCAATAATCCTGCTGATTTTTGCAGATAATGGATGCGAGTAGTTACATCAGTGATATTTTGCAGCAGTTTAATAATTTTTTGGGTAGCAGCTTGATATTGTTCTGCTTGAGTGAGATCCTGATGCTCGATCGCTTTGTCGAGCTGCCAATCCAACCAGAGCGGGGCACGATCTAATAATCCTAAATAATCTTCCTGACTGTTATTTTTTAAAAACTCATCAGCATCTTTTCCCGTTGGTAAATTGAGGATGCGTAATTGCAATTGTCCTTGATAGGCAAGCTCAGTCACTTCACCAATTGCCCGTTCTGTAGCAATATTACCCGCTTTATCGGCATCAAAATTGAGAATTATTTGTTTGGATTCGGTAACTTAACTAACTGCTTGACTTGAGCCAAACTCAATGCCGTACCGAGTGCGGCGACTGCACTAGTAATTCCGGCTGCATGAAGGGCGATGACATCAAAATAACCTTCAACTACCACAGCTCGATCGGTTTTACTAATACTATCCTTCGCTCGATCGAGTCCGTATAAAGTATTACCTTTGTCAAATAATTCTGTCTCTGGCGAGTTCAGATATTTCGGTTGTTCGTCGCTCAAAGTTCGACCGCCAAACCCAATAACTCGCCCGCGCAAATCGCAAATCGGAATCATCAATCGATCGCGAAACCTATCATAGTAACTAGCCTCATCTTTGCGTGGGATAATTAATCCAGCAGCCACGATCGCTTGAGGCGGAAAATGTTTT
This sequence comes from Chamaesiphon sp., assembly GCF_041737865.1. Taxonomy (NCBI): domain Bacteria; kingdom Bacillati; phylum Cyanobacteriota; class Cyanophyceae; order Gomontiellales; family Chamaesiphonaceae; genus Chamaesiphon; species Chamaesiphon sp. The sequence goes on along the minus strand of NZ_JBGSQZ010000016.1, from coordinate 17,925 downwards.
TGTTCGATCAGATAGTTAGCTAAAGTCTCCCAGCCAGACGGCGAATAACCGAGTTTGAAACCTTGAATCGTCTCATCACTAAAAGCTCGATCGATCTTCAGATAGCTAAGAGCCTTTTCTCCCTGCGGCTGATTGAGTGCGTGCTGATAAAAGTTAGCAGTTATCGCTAATATTTCATACAATTGCTCTCGCTGCGATAATTTTCGCTGCAATTCTTGACGTTGCTCTGGCTCCAACGTCTGCACGGGAACTTGATATCGCCGCGCCAAATCTAGCACAACTTCAGTAAAAGATTGCTTCCCCAACTCCATCATGAAATTAATCGCATTCCCCCCAGCCTGACACCCAAAGCAGTAATACATCTGCTTAGTAGGACTGACTGAAAAACTCGGCGATTTTTCTTGATGAAATGGGCAGGAACCGAGATAATCCTTACCGCGTTTTTTCAGAACGACATGCTCGCCCACCACATCAACAATATCGACTTTAGCTTTAACTTCTTCGATCGTATTTGGATGTAAACGGGGGATATTCATCTTTTAGTTAACAGTTAACAGTTAATAGTTAATAGTCGATTATGCTTCAATTAGCTCAATCTTAATCCGCTTGCCTAATACTCTAGCTGCTCGATCGAGAGTATTGAGAGTTACTGAAGTATTCTCTGGATCTAGCAATCGATCGACTGCTGCACGACTCGTACCCATCGCTTTTGCTACACCAGTTTTGGTCATCTGCTTAGTTTCGATTTCTTGCTGGAGTTGCCAAGCGATGACTCTTTTGATAGCGATCTCATTAACTTGAGTAAGTAAATTTTCTTCATCTAAGAAATTATCGAAAGAAGAGCCGATATGAGGATTGCTACTTTTCATCTGCTGTCTCTAGGAAGTAGGGTGTGTTAGCGACAGCGTAACGCACCCTACAATTACTTTTTACTCGATTCTACCAAATTAGATTCAACCTGTTCTGATAAAGCATTTGAGATCGATCCAGGATCGATCGAGTGTCCGATAAATACTAGTTTAGTTTCCCGTGGCTCGTCAGTGCGCCAAGGTCGATCGTAAAATTGCTCGAACCGATTCCCCACACCTTGAATGACTAGCCGCATCGGTTTATTTGGTACGGCGACAAATCCTTTGATCCGGTAGATTTCCTGTTGGGAAACGAGCAGTTCTAATTTTTGGCGCAATTGTTCGGGGTCAAATTCGCGATCGATAATCAGATTAATCGAGTTAATATCATCATCATGATCGTGGTCTTCTTCGGTATCGTGATGGCTGGGATGTTCTTCGAGATGGTCTTCTACAGCCGCATTCAATCCCAAGATGGTATCTACATCTACAATGCCGCGATCGCTAGTAACTATTTTCACCGATCGCGGGAGTTCTTGGTTAATTAGATCGATCGTTTGTTGATATTGCTCGGCACTCACCAGATCGGCTTTATTCAAAATCACCAAGTCCGCGCAAGCCAACTGATCCTCAAATAATTCCTGCAAAGGAGTCTCATGATCTAGATTTTCATCCTCCAACCTGAGCGCGTCCACAGCCGCCGGATCGCTAGCAAACCTCCCATCGGCCACCGCATCGCAATCAACCACCGTAATCACCGCATCTACCGTCGCAGCAGTGCGAATTTCTGGCCATCTGAAGGCAGTAATCAGCGGCTTGGGTAGTGCCAAACCAGAAGTCTCAATCAAAATACAGTCAATGTCATCCCGACGCGCAATCAGAGCTTGCATCGTGGGGAGAAATTCTTCTTGTACCGTACAGCACAAGCAACCATTAGTTAGCTCGACAATATTGCTAGGTGCTTCAATTTCATCATCGGGGCAAACTTGACAGGAGCGCAACAGCTCACCATCGATGCCCAATTCGCCAAATTCATTGACAATAACGGCAATGCGTCGCCCTTGATTGTGAGTGAGTAAATGTCGAATCAGCGTAGTTTTGCCACTACCCAAGAATCCAGTAATGACGGTGACGGGAATTTTTTTTGCCATGTTAAATTAATTGATGATTGATAATTGCGGATGCCTAACTCGTTCCGTAAGCGCAGGCGTTGCTGACCCTCTACCCTCTCATCACAGTTAACCTCTGACTTTCGCCGGAGGTCTAATAAGTCACGATCGATCGAGCTTTTAGTTTACCGTAATTAATCGATGCAGCCACCCATATAGCCTTGAAAAATATTTTATGTCCGAAAATCGTATTCGAGTAGCCAAAGACAAAGCTGAACTAGTCAAATCATTGATTGCATCGACTGAAAATAATAGTCCCTTTCAGACTTACGCCGATGTGATTTTATTTGCAGCCGTATTAGGTGCCAAACAAAAACAGCGCATCCCCCTGGGCGAAATTTCCAAGAAAGAGCCAGGGCCAATTAGTATCGAGATCTTTATCGCTCGTGGTTACGATCCGGTGATGAAACTAATTGCGATCGCAGCTACCGAAAATATTAACGTTATTTCGCCAGATCGAGCTGACTTTGAACAGCAGCGGATTGGGATCTTCGAGGAGTATGCTAATGGTGGACTGGATCTGATCGATCGAGAGTTGTGCGGTGCGGTAGACTATACCGAGCGGATTTTACTGATGCTCTCAGTCGATGCTTCGCGGCAAACTTCTAGATCGCCAAATTCGATCGGATCTAATTCGATGGGAGAAGATCCCACGACAACCGCTTCAGCCGAGTTCGATTTGAGAAAATTTTTGGGTTAAATTGGGCTAAATATGTTTCAAAGAAACAAAACCAACTAAACTAAAGTCAGTTAATTGTATGCGTCCATCATTCCACCTAACGGGGAATGCCGTTACTTGGAGATAATATTATGAACGTTCTGCTCCTATATCCTCGTTTTCCGAAAAGCTTTTGGTCGTTTGAGAAAATGATCGAGCTGATGGGTCGCAAAGCTCTGATCCCACCACTGGGATTGATCACCGTTGCCGCCATCTTGCCTCAAGAGTGGAACTTTAAGCTCGTCGATTTGAACGTTCGGGAAGTTACCGAAGCTGAGTGGAGTTGGTCGGAGTTGGTGATTTGCTCGGCAATGATCGTTCAAAAACCAGATTTACTCGCCCAGATTCAAGAAGCCAAACGTCGGGGCAAACGCGTCGCCGTCGGTGGCCCTTATCCCACCGCTTTACCTCATGAGGTGTCAGAGGTTGGGGCAGATTATTTAATTTTAGATGAAGGCGAACTGACGATCCCCTTATTTGTCGAAGCAGTCAAACAAGGGCAAATATCCGGCACCTTCCGCGCACCCAATGGCGAACGTCCAGATGTTACTACCACTCCGATTCCCCGCTTTGAACTGCTAGACTTCGATGCCTATGCTGAGATGTCCGTCCAGTTTTCGCGGGGTTGTCCATTCCAGTGCGAGTTCTGCGATATCATCGTCCTCTACGGTCGCAAACCTCGGACTAAAGATCCAGAGCAAATGCTCAAAGAACTCGATCGGCTGTACGAATTGGGTTGGCGGCGGAGTATCTTTATGGTGGATGACAACTTCATCGGCAACAAACGCAACGTCAAACTGTTGCTGAAAGAACTATTACCGTGGATGGTCGAACATAAGTATCCCTTCTCCTTTGCGACTGAAGCGTCAGTAGATTTGGCAAACGACCAAGAGCTGATGGATATGATGGTGCAGTGTAACTTTGGCTCCGTCTTCCTGGGGATTGAAACTCCAGATGAGGAAAGCCTCGCACTGACTCAAAAACATCAAAATACCCGCAGTTCCCTGAGTGAAGCAGTCGAACGCATTGCTAAATCGGGGATGCGCGTCATGGCTGGATTTATCATCGGCTTCGATGGTGAGAAAACAGGTGCGGGACAACGCATCGTCAAATTTGTCGAACAGACAAATATTCCCACCGCCGTATTTAGTATGCTCCAAGCATTGCCAGATACCGCTCTATCCCATCGATTGGCAAAAGAAGGCAGACTACGCGGTACGGCAGATGGCAACATCAACCAAACCACGCTGATGAACTTCGTTCCCACGCGTCCGCTCGAAGAAATCGCCGTCGAGTATATGGATGCTTTCGATGACTTATACGAGCCATCCAAATTCCTCGATCGCACTTACCGTCATTTTCTCACGCTCGGTGAAGCTACCTATCCTGATAAAGGTGAAGGTCGCAAGAAAGAGTTTAGTTGGATGGTCATCCGCGCGCTCCTAATTATCTGCTGGCGACAAGGAGTAGTTCGCTCTACTCGTTGGCAGTTCTGGCGCAACCTCTGGAGCATGTACAAGCTCAATCCAGGTGGGGTTAGTAGTTATTTGGTGACATGTGCCCAAATCGAACATTTCCTAGAGTACAGAGGCATCGTCCGCCGCGAGATCGGATCTCAATTGGCAGAATTTCTGGCAGATGAAGCCAGAATCAAAGCAGCAGAAAAAGTCGAGTCAGTAGAGGCTCTAGAAACGGCTGTCTAATCAATAGACATTATTTCCAGGATTCAGGGTAGGGGCAATTGATGAATTGCCCCTACCCTGAATTTTTAGGATATTTTGGAGGCTAGTTATTTGAGTAGTCTTCGATTACTTCCGGCTTTTTCTGTTCTTGATGTATCGCCCACATCTGGCGATAAGCTGCTTCCATGTCTAATGTGAACTGTTTAGCATTCCAGACAGGTGCAGTCGTGCGTCCCGATCGCAGTTTACCAGCGATTTTGTCTCGGAGGTCGCGATCGAGTCCCAATTTGACTCCCCACTCGATATACTCCTGCTGATTCCAAGCAATCCCTTCAGTAATTCCCGCATTGAGCATGAAGGTGTAACTATTGCGTGCTGCAAATTGTTGTCCCACTTGAGTCACCATCGGAATCCCCATCCACAGAGTTTCGAGAGTGGTGGTGGCACCATTGTAGGGGAAAGTGTCGAGGACGATATCCGCGATCGCGAGATTAGCTCGATGGGTGGGTTCATCAGGCACACCATCTAAGAATCTTAACCGATCTAAACTTATACCTTCCTCTTCAGCAATTTTGCCAAAGAAATTTTGAATTACGCTCGGATCGCTTTTTCCTTTAATTAAGAAATAGCTGTTCGGTACTGACTTGATAATACGCATTTGACATCTAATATTATCGGGATGGCGTTTGTAACCAGATTGACTGCTAAAATAAATCACCGCATCATCAGGGATATTTAAGTCTTGACGACGCAGTGTTGGAATCCCAATTTCAAACCCATCCACCGCTAAATATGTCTGTGGTAATCGCCAAATTTTTTCCTGATAGTACTCTTGAGCATCATTTGGCAAGACATACGGATCGGCGATAAAGTAGTCTATTGCGGGAATTCCACTAGCATCCCAACCCAACCAGGATACTTGGACTGGTGCGGGTTTATAAGCCATAACCAAACCAGTCAAATCAAAGGTTAGGCTGTCTAGATCGATTAATATATCAATTTCATCTGCTTTAATTTGAGCAGCAACTTCCTGTGGATGATTGCTGAAATAGTAACTAATATCTACTTTGTCTCTAAACCATTTATGATTAAACTCATCTTCTTTGCTTAAATTCAAACAGTAGATAAAAGTTTGAAAAGATTTCCGATCGTGATGATGGATCAGCCATCTACTCAACCAGCCAACTGAATGTGTTTTTAGTGTAGAAGCAATATATCCAATTCGCAAGCATCCGACTTTTTTCTGAAGAGATAAGTCAAATTCTGATTTCAAACAAACTAATCCAATATTGTTCTGATAAATATTAGCTATTTTATTTTGTAATGACTTGTTGATTTTGGGATTATCCTCGATATAAGGGAAGAAAAAAGAAGAGACTAGTAGTCGCTGAACTTGTACTTCGCTTGATTTTTGGGAATATTTCTCTGTGATTTCTAAAAGTATACCGCGATGTAAATCAACTAGTTCAGCCGCATTTTCCCAATTGCCAGCCGTAAAATACGCTCTTTGAATCAAATAACTAGCAAATAACTTTTGAAAAACTCCTGAAGATATTCTGTCGTATTCTTTGGCTGTAGCTATCGCCCGATCGTATAGTCCTTCTAAACAGTACAATCCACTCAAAATAGCAATTGTGCCTAAATTGTTTGGATCGATTTCATTACAAATTTCAGCTAATTTAATTGCAAAAGCCCAAATTTTTTCGCGATGAAAAAGATTAAAAGCAGTATTTGTTGTTCGATAAATTAGTGGTTCTCTGTTTTCTTTAACTAAACTTAATACAAGTTTAATAGCTTCTAAGCTTACATCTGTTTGCAGTGATATTAATCCTCTAAGGCATCCATCTAGCAACTCTTCTGGGAAATCATCTAGATTATCTGTTGCTGAAAGTAGATCGTTAACTTGCCATTGAATTAGGCACTCTGGAGTAAGCCGATCGATCGAATGTGCTAGCACAATTGATTTTAGAATATTTTCTAACCGATCTGGTGCGATCGCAATAATATGCTGGCGCAGCAACCATGCTTGCTCTAAATGAGATAATTGAGCTAAACTCTCAGCTTTTTGATCTAAAGCTAATACCAACTCATTAGTAAGATTGTCAATTTCATCAGTTGCTGATAGAGGTGTAAACCAAGCAAGTTGGGCATCATCTTCTCTATCTGCTAATAAATAGGCAATACCTAAATTCCAATAATGACTGGCACATGTCTCATCAATCGAGATTTGATTTTCATAAAAACCTATTGCATCGAATGCTGAATCTACCGTTGACTCAGTTGAAGTAGATATTGAAGCTAGCATAACTTGAACCCTGATGAAATATCTGCAATATCATATATAAACAATACTGACCCGATCGACCCGATCTCCGCTCTATCATAAAACAATAGACTGAGGAGAAATATAGTATATCGCTATTTATTTAGGATGATATTTAATTCTAACTGGAATATATCGATCTACAAAATGAGGTAATTACTGAATAAAAATACTCGATTAGATCGACCATCAGTATATTTACATAAGGATTAATTAAATCTAAAGCGATCGGTAATCAGCAGAAGAACAGGAGATTGCTGTTGTTGGACTTGTTGCTGTTGAGTCGAGCGTCGGACTAACACTAGTTCCTGAACCAGATGAAACTGCTTCACAAATAATACTACTAATTACACCTTGATTATTAGCATTGACAAATCGAACACTACCACCTTGATACATTTTCACAGAACTATCTTGATTAGTTACGGTGATTTTACTAGTATCTTGGGTGGCATCGAGGTTATAAGTATAATTTATACTATTATAAGTATTGGTACCAAACATAGTGCCAGTTGCCAAGATATCAAATGAAGTAGCAAAAGTAGAATTTTCCGCGCGATAGGCAGTTTGAACGCGATTGACTAATCCAATATTGTGCTTGGCTTCTGCCTGTTTAGCTTTTGCGCTTTGACTGAGGAAGCTAGGTAATGCGATTCCTGCTAAGATACCAAGAATTATAATCACAACTAATAGTTCTACGAGTGTAAAACCTTCGTCGCGTTGATGGTGGAGGTTTTGAATAAATTTAGCTTGTAGTTCGATCTCCATGTTCCGGCATGTTCGATTAAGTTCTTATCTCTGGGTAAAAAATTACCCTAAGCTAATTTCAACTTAGGGTAATTGCACTGGTACTTAACAGTAAAGATTTTGGCTTACAGTGCTTTGTAACCAGTGGCGGGACATGCGACAGCACTTGTTTGCACTCGTGCAGTTTCCGTCAGGCCAGGAGCTGTCGAAGTACCAGAGCCGGGCGTAAGAGCTTCACAAACGACGCTAGCAATAACACTGGCACTGCTTTCATTAATGAATCTTACAGTACCACCACTATAAGTCTTGAGCGCAGTATCTGCCGTACCTGCTATAAGTGTGGTTGTATCTTGACCCGCAGCCAGAGTATAGGTATAGCTCGTACTTGTAAATGAAGCACCTCCAGACATAGTACCAGTTGCTAGTACATCAAAGGTGGTTGCAAACGCAGAATTTTCAGAACGATAAGCAGTCTGAACGCGATTGACTAAACCGATATTTTGTTTAGCTTCAGTTTGCTTGGCTTTGGCACCTTGGCTGAGGAAGTTGGGTAGTGCGATCGCAGCGAGAATACCGATGATAATAATTACAACTAACAATTCTACTAAGGTAAATCCTTTTTCGCTTTGTTTGCGGTTGAGGTGTTGGATGAATTTAGCTTTTAGTTCAGTTCTCATTTTGATTGTTTCCGTAAGGGTTGGGGTTGTTTCTTTGCTTCGTGTCCTCAGCTTACCCACTTCTTTCAAGTTACCTATCACCCTATGCAAACTATTTTTAAAATATATTTTGGCAGGGGCGGTTATCCCACTTAAACCCCAAAAAAATCCCCTCCCAGGAGGGGTGCCCAACGGGCGGGGTGGGTGGATCTCCGCCACTTATCAGTCATTCCTGATGGCTTTCTCGATCGATCTCCCGATCGAGATCTTAGAGTTGTAGTTTTGAGAGAGTTGTAGTTTTGAGTGACTTGGAGGTGGATGGTGATAGCGGAGATCTGACCCACCCCACCCTTCGGGCACCCCTCCTGGGAGGGGACTTTTTACTCGTTCATGGTTTTGAAGGTGGCTACTGCTGATGGTGACTGTCCGGTGAGGTAGCGGAAGATCCAGTATTTGAAGACTGTATCGATCAAGACGGGGAAGGTGGCGATGAATAGGGAGTTGAACTCGGTGTTTTCGGCAATACCGAGATGTTTGGCGGTACCTGCGAGGATCACTTCCCAGCCGTGGGGGGAGTGAAAACCGACGAAGGTATCGGTGAGGAGGATGATCGTAAAGGCTTTGGCGGTGTCGCTGAGTCCCGATACGAGATCGCCGAGGAAGGATTTGAGGATCTCGATCTGTCGTTTGCTATTGGTAATCAACCAGGCAAAGGTAATTATTGATAAGATGTCGGCGAACCAATTTTTGACGGCTCCAGCACTTTGACGGTAGAAGCTGAGTTTGATTTCTTGGGCTTTTTCCTGAACTTTTTCCTCCATCTGCTCGGCTGTGAGCTTGGGTATCAATCCAACCATATGCTTGAATTTGAGGTTCTTTTCAAACATTTCCATTTCCTCGAATGCCTCTTGTGCGAGGTTGACATTGAGGAAGACATCTGAGTGATGGTAGGTGCGGTATGAATCGACGATGGGGCCAACTAGGACTATTTTGGAGATGTATTGGACGAGTAGTGGTACTAAAATCAGCATCAGGATAAACCGTAGTGCCGATCGAGTTTTAGTCTGATTGAAGCGGTAGTTTTGGATGACTTGAATTTCGGCTTTGGGGTTGAGATCTTGCTGAATCCGCCGAAAGGTAGAGATCAGGGAGGGATCGATGATGGGTTTTTTATTAATATTGTCATCCGATCGCACTGGTCGAATTGGCATATTATTAGATTGGCCACCGATGGTAGAAGAGGGGGTATTTGTCAGGTTGGCTGGCGCAGATCGATCGATTGCCAAGGAGCTACCTTCGCCTGGTGGTGCGATGAAATCGATCGCGCGTTGACCGAAATTCGATCTTTGATTGTCAGGATTGGCTGCGGGTTGAGTATTATCGGCATAACGAGTCAAAATATCATCGATAAAGCTGAGTTTCTCTAGGATTCGCGCCTCATATTCGATATCCTGAGTATATGGATTGATATCATTGAATCCCTGAGAGTCGAATTGTTGACTGTCAGGCGGTTGGGAATAGTTATTCCCGGTGACTGTGCGACTGGTTTGAAACTCGGCTAGTCGGATGCGGACAATCTTGAGATATTTATGGAGATCGTTCTGAAAGTAGGTAGCGACTTGATTGTTGGTTGCAGAGATGGCGACCTTTTCACCACCAAAATGCTCATCTTCGATCGCTTTGATTTTCAGAGCTGCTTTGTAGGCTTCATCCAGTGCTCGATCGGCTGTACGATAAAACCACTGATTTGCGCGTACCCAGTATTGACCGAGTTTGCTTTGCATAGGGGATAGTGAAGGGTGGATGGCGAAAAGTGCGGTCTTGGGGTTTCCCATCTGGGCGGGAGACCCGTCCAGACAAGTAAAGCACCTTTTCAAGACAGTGAATGGTGGATGGTGAATGGGATGAATGCCCCTAGTCTCCCCATCCCCTCTCCTGGTAGAATCGAGCGTTGGAGCTAAAAGCGTGTTAGGTAAAGCAATTTGGATTGAGGGTGGAACGCGCAGTGGGAAGACAGACGGGCTGGTTGCTCAATTTTGTCAGTGGTTGGACGATCGAGTTGTGGTGGGTAAACATTCACACCAGAATTCCAAAATTTTAGTGCTGGCTGGGAATGATGATAGTAAGCGAGATATTGGCGATAGATTAATCGGCAAAACTCAGGGCAAATACCCCATTTCAACAAAGACGACGATCGGGTTTATTCAAGAGGAGGTTTTATTATTTTACCCTCTCCTGATTCAGGAATTAAAGCTACCCGCGTATATTCCCCTGAGATTGCGTCCTGAGACAGAACAAGATCTGGCGACGAAATTGTGGCAGCCAGCCATAGAACGCCTCAACTGGCGCGAAATTGCCCCCTCTGAGTACCGATTTGTGCGGCGGGTGCTAGATTTACTCCAATTGGCTGCTTATAGTTGTACGCCATTGGCAGATTTACCAGAAATCCTCACTCAGGGATTTGGAGCTGGTGAGGATAGCGACATTTATCAGTGTGTGGAGTCATTAGCAGCCGAGTGGCGAGATTGGTGTCTCGATCGCGGCTTGCTGACTTATGGCATCATGACAGAGTTGTATTGGCGGCATTTACTACCGCATCCTGAGTATCAACGGCGTTTACGCGATCGATATTGGGTGGTATTAGCAGATGATGTCGATGATTATCCCGCGATCGGACGACAGATTTGTGAGTTCTTACTCGATGCTGGTGTCTGGGGAGCCTTTAGTTACAATCCCGACGGCATGGTGAGGCTGGGTTTGAGTGCCGATCCCGATTATTTATTAGGTTTAAAATCTCGATGTCAGCCAGTCATTTATTTAGACTCGATCGATTCAAACTTATTTGTCGATCGTAATTCTAGCATCGAGGCGATCGTCCAAGCCGTAATTAATCCAGGCAATGTACCGCCGCTACCTAATAGTATTAGGGCGATCGAAACTCGCACCCGTGGCGAAATGCTCAAAGTTACCGCTCTAAAAGCGATCGAACTAATTACCAGCGGTAAAGTTGCACCTGGGGAGATCGCCATAATTGCACCTGGTTTAGATGCAGTTTCCCGATCTACCATTACCGATATTTTCACCCAACATCAGATCCCGATTGCCTCCCTCAACGCGCAATTACCACTAAATAGCGATCCAGGCGTTCGCGCTCTACTTACCCTGATGGCGTTAACCTATCCAAATTTAGGACAGCTCACTAGCCGCGATGAAATTGCCGATTTGCTCGTCACCCTCAGTCCAATTTATCCACCCACAAATTCTACTGTAATTTCCAGCCCCCTTCTAAAAGAATCCAAAATCCAAAATCCAAAATCCAAAATCCAACTAACATCGATCGACCCCGTGCGGGCAGGTTTACTCGCCGACTACTGTTATGCGCCCTCCCTATCCCAGCCGCGCCTCCTACTCTATACTAATTTCCCGCGCTGGGATCGTCTCGGTGCGAGTGCAACTAGGGCTTACGATCGAATTCTCGCGTGGGTAGAGCGAGTCCAGCAACAACAGCCATCACCTCTGAATCTCTTGACTGATGCGATCGGTTATTTTTTCCAGCAGGGCAGTTATTTACCATTCGATCGACTTTCAGCCCTGCGGGAACTAATGGAAACCGCTCAACACTACTGGCAAGTAGCCGAACGTACGCACACCACGGCGGAATATCTCGAATCAGCCCATCAGATTACCGCGCAATTTATCTTGCTGCTCCGCCAAGGGACGATTACTGCTAATCCCTACCCCGTCAGTCAATTACAACCACAGCATCAGGCTGTTACCCTGTCAAATATCTTTCAATACCGCGCTAGCAAGCGATCGCACCCCTATCATTTTTGGCTGGATGTCGGTTCGCCATTATGGGCAGAAGGTGGAGCAGCGACGCTCTACGGTGCCAATCTATTGCTCAAGGCTAATGCGGGTAAAATCTGGACGGAAGCCGACACCCAAACCAGTAACGAACAACGTCTAGAGCGGATCCTCCGCGATCTACTCGCGCGGGCGAACGATCGACTCTACCTCTGCAATAGCGATCTCGCCACTAACGGACAAGAACAAGTCGGTGCGCTGCTCACACTAGTAAATGGGGTTACAAATTTAGGTGATGTTTAAATAACTTCAGTTCGGGATAAGGAAAACTGACTTGCTCCGTTCAAGCACAGCCCCGATCTAAGAACCCATTTGGGATCTTCTAGTGAGATGCTAAGTGGTAAACGACGAGAATTTGTGGGGTGCGGGTTTTGTTAGTGTGGGCAGAACCCGGATCTGGGGGTTCCGACCCCCAGACCCCCCGTTGAGAGGCGGAACGCCGCCCCTCAAACTCCCCTGCGTATGGATGGCGTGTGTGCTAGCTTGGAGCGGCATTCACTTCACTCTAGATTGTAGTTAGGAGTTACTTGACTAGAATTTAGTCTAAGCGTAGATTTCACCAACATTTATCAATCGGTTCCTTCGGAAAAAATCTCAAATGGGTTCTTCTGTGACAAGCTGAACGGTGGACGTAGAAAAATTGTGGGGATCGGGTTCTGTCCCCGCCAGAAATAATTGCAACTCGCAAGTTCTATTCGTTTACCGCTCCGCTTATCACCAATATTTAACTGAGCCACTAAGCGATCTGCGTCGTTGGAGGATAAAAACGCGCCAGAGCGTTAATTAGTGCCAAGGGTTTGGTAATCAATAGATCTGGCTGTCGATCCATCAGCGCAGTCGGAGCATTAAATCCCCAGCCCACAGCAACGACGCGGATTTCGATCGATCGAGCAGCTTGAATATCGCGAATTTCATCACCGATATAAATTACGTCAGACTTAGAACAATGGTATTGCTTAATCAACCGACCGATCGTTTTTCCCTTACCAAAAGTAGACGCAGTAGTCACAAAATCAAACAGATGCTCGATTTGATTTTGACTCAAGAGCGATCGAATATTTGCCTCTGCATTGGAACTGACAATCCCCAATCGATAGCCCTGAAGTTTGAGCGTATTTAAGAGTTCGATCACACCTGGAAATAATCTGACATTGCTAACTTCTCCAGGAAATTCTTCTTTAACTCGCTTCAATAAGAACGGAAGCTTCCACAAAGCAACTTTAGATAGCTTGATAATTTCCCAGGAACTGAGATATTTGAGATTGGCTAATTGCTCATCACTAATCTGTGGGTAGCCAAATTCGGGTGCCAATCGATTGCTAATTCGCAGCAATGCACCTAAAGTATCCGCTAGGGTACCATCAAAATCAAAAATGATAAGTTTAGAATTGTTACGCATTTGTGAGAAGCCGAGCCTGGTTTTAAGATTGTAATCTAATTAACGTTCGATTGCGATCCCAAAGTATGAAGATTTGCGATGGCATTGCGTCGCCACATTGCTGGCTTAATTCTACGCAATGCAGAGCCTCTATAGCTGCGATCCCACTCCTCATCTGTCAGCGATCCCAGTTCGGTTAATGTGTGAGCGAGATTACTTGGATAAGGCTGAAAATCAGTTACATCTGTAGGTTGAGCGAATCTTTGATTCCACGGACAGACATCTTGGCAAATATCACAGCCAGCTACCCAGCCTTGGAGATGGTTGGCGATTTCTGGGGGTAAGGTTTCGGCGCGATTTTCGATCGTATGATAAGCAATACATCGATTGGCATCGACAACAAAAGGTTGGGTAATTGCGCCAGTCGGACAAGCAGAAATGCACCGCGTACATGTGCCACAGTGTTGTGCGTGGGGATCGCTAGGAATCAGTTGTAGATTGGTGACAATTTCGCCTAAAAATATCCACGAACCATATTGACGATTGATGACATTTCCGTTTTTGCCAACCCAACCAATTCCCGCAGCTTGCGCCCAGTATTTATCTTGAATCGGCCCAGTATCGACATAGTAACGTGCCTCTACATCATCGAACGATTGAATCAGCCAAGTGGTTAGTTGTTTGAGTTTTTTTGTTAATACTTTATGATAGTCTCGACCCCAAGCATAACGGGCGATTTTGGCATGATCTGGACTTGCTGGACGTTGGTGGGGGGTGTAATAGTTGAGTGCTACCGCAATTACTGTTTTGGCGGAGGGCATGAGCTGGTAGATGTCCTGACGGCGGGGGTCTGACATCCATGCCATCTCAGCCTGGTAGCCCAACGATAACCACTCTTGGAGGCGTGTTGCAGCGGTCTGGGTACTATTGGGATCGATCGAAGCTATACCGACGGCGTGGAAGCCAATTTCACGGGCACGATCTTCGATTTGTTGGGTGAGATCGTTCATGGTTAGGGGTTAGAGGGTAAGGGGTAGCCTAGAGCCTAAAGCCTACCCTTTGTGATTTTGAGATTTGAAGCGTCCGGCGATGAAATCGCGGCGGGTGGCGTGCTTGGTATCTCTCCCTGTGACTCGTTTGCGCCACATGCGGAAGCTGGAGGCTTTCATCTCGCGGCGCATCAGGGCGATAACTTGTGGTTCAGACAAACCAAATTGCAGTTCGATTGATTCAAACGTAGTGCGATCTTCCCAAGCCATTTCGAGGACTCGATCGATCGTTTCGGAATCTAATTCAGGTAATTCCATGACTATTATTCAAGTAGCAATTATTTGGAGGATAAATTAGCGATTTAGTGTCTGGTGCGTTACGCTCTCGCTAACACACCCTACAACTCAAACTTATTTATTTAATTCTAGACGATCGCCCAAAGCCCAAAGCCTAAAGCCTAACTCGCGCCACTGATTGGGCGAACACTTGTCTGAAACCATCTTTGCGAATTGTGGCTGGTTCGTTTGTCAATTTCCACAGTGTTTCGTAGAAAAAGAAAGATACTCCAGCTAAACCTTGTTGACGAACTGCGGCGATTTGGGTTTGAATTTGTTTCATCGGGATTGGCTTTGGTTTTACACCAGTCAAAATCCCGATGCCAACGGGGATATGTTGACTGGCTAGTTTTACTTCTGGTTTTTGAAGTTCGCCGACAAATGTTTCTAATTTATCTCGATAAACTTGGATGAGTAGTTCTTCGACTAATCCTTGCCGTTCCCATTTTGCCCAGTCTTGGAGAAAGAAACTTTTAGCGAAGCTTTGAGGATTGGGTGAGACAGAAACGATCGCTTTAGGATTTGTTGCTTTAATTGCTGCAAATAAGTCGCGCATTAAATCTGTGATTTTATCAGCCCGCCAGTTAATCCATTCTTCATTTTTAGGATCTTGAGGCGGTAGTTTGCCTTGATGTTCGCGCTTGTAGAGATCGACGGTAAATTTGTCGTATCCAAATTCTGAAGGTAATCCAAAGTGATCGTCAAATTGAATCCCATCTACATCATATTTGCCGACTACTTCAACTACTAAATCGATGATAAACTGTTTGACTTCAGGCTTGAAGGGATTGAGCCAAACGCGTGGATCTTTACCTTCTTTCCAAGTTGTGCCGCCATCTTGTTTTTGAGTCAGCCAATCGGGATGAAGTTTGGCTAAATCGGAGCCAGCCGGATCGGTAGTTGCAGGTGCCATGAACCCAAATTCAAACCAGGGAATTACGGCTATTCCTTGTTTGTGTCCCTGAGTTACCATTTCTTTGAGCACGTCGCGTCCTTCCAATCCCTCGGTACGACGAAGCTCTCGATTAATTAATAATCCTGCCGATTTTTTGGGCATAAAACTACTACCGACTACTCTTTTGGCCACTTTGCTGGGATAGGTGGTGTAGCCCCAGTTCCAAACTACTGGGTAAATAGTATTAAAGTTTAATGAGCGTAGGTCTTTAATTGCTGTGGCTAATCGATCGCGTGTAAATAAAACGTCACTATCAACGTTCGTAATCCACACGCCGCGAATTTCTCTAATTGGTTTGGTTGCCTGGGATGAGATTGGAGTGATGAGGGACAATACCAGTCCCAAAATTAGGCATAATCCCAACCAAAATTTACGATCGAACATTTCAGTCTTTATCTAAGTAATTTATTATATTAGCCTACATTCGATCGATTACATTTTTCTTGCGCTCGATCGTCCAATGTAGCTCGGAGGATTGGGTTAATTTTATCTGAAGCAATCCAACGCGATCGATTAGCTCTTGAACTTCAGCGATCGTCAGGGCAGCTTTGAGTGAATCACGGAATAACTGCTGTTGATGGGCATCATAATCTCCACCAATTTTTGCAACTAAATCATTGACAATATCGTCATTTTCTGGTCTGATTAAGTCGCGAATTAAGATCGCTCCATCTAGTTTAACCAACCGCTGTATTTCAGCAAAAAGGGATAATGGATTTGGCAGATGATGCACTAAACTATTAGAAACTACCAGATCGAATTCTAGATTTGGATATGGCATCCGTTTAGAATCTACCCGCTCTAATTTAATCCGCTGTGTTAATTTAGCCTCTTCTACATTTCGACGACCGATAATCAGCATCGATTGTGCCAAATCTATCCCCGTAATCAGGTATTGTGGTCGTTGTTGACACATCAGGATGGGAATACGCGCCGTCCCTGTACCGATATCCAGAATTGTGACGGCATGGGGATCGGCATCGATCGCATCTGTTGCAAATGCCGTATTTACAGAGCTAAAATCCATTGCATCATAGGCTGTTGCTTCGAGCCATGTATCCATGACTTCCGGTTCGAGAATTCTATCCATGTTTTGGCGATGGTCGATCGAGTCCATTCTAGTAGATCCGCGTTTGTCGTAGCAGGATTACGCATTAGACCTCCTGCGAAAGTAATTGAAGATTGGTGCAGGCTCAGAACTACCCTCTACCCTCTACCCCTAAAGCCTCAAAGCCTTCCTACCCCTAAAGCCTAAAGCCTTCCTACCCTCAAGGATGCGTCGAACCGTCAGGCATAGTTGCTCCAGTCAAACTTGCACCATCTAGCTTTGTACCTGTCAAGATGGCATGACGTAGATTGGCATAAGACAGATCCGCATTACTTAAATCTGCACCTGTAAAATTAGCATTAGTTAGATCCACCTGTTGAAGTTCAGCAAATCTAAGATCCGCATTTGAGAAATTGGTATTCCGCACTACAGCTCCTTTTAGCTTGGCATAGACTAGTTTCGCACGATCTAAATTCGCGCCGACGAGATTGGTACCGATCGATTTGGCTCCATAAACAGCAGCTCGATCGAAATTTGTGCCAGTCAAATTAGCCCCACTCAAATCGGCATCATTGACGATAATATTCTCTGGTTTGATATTCTGATGCAGGATCGCAGGCATGAGCTGATGAAGATACTTGAGAATTTCTAACACAGCAGCGGCTACCAGTTTAAGATCCGATGGTGGGAGTTCGCCGATCTCTGCTAGCGAGATCCCTGGCTGATATGCTCTAACGACGCAGAATCCTGTCGGTGTAGCTAATGAATGCAGATAACGGGGAATATTAAGATGGTCGATCTGTTGTAAACGGTCGATTTCTGGTAAATAATTAGCATAGTCTGGGGACGAGTGACAATCGGGCATTTGCCACTATTTGATGACGACTAACCGATCTAAATTAATATCCTTAGCCAGATAAGTAGCCTGTTGCTGGGGATGCTCAGACAATTGCTCACATACTTGTTAGCCATAAATATTAAACTCAGGCAAATTATTGCTCGGTTGAATAGCTGCTCCAGTAACAGGCAAAGAATTGTCAGACTCATTCATGATTTGAGTGTTTGGACTAGATAAACCCCGTCCAACTTCAAACCCATAGTTTTCAAAGTATGAGACAATCTGATTCTGAGGAGTAAATTGAGGTCAACGCAAAGATGTTAAGAGTAGACTATGGTCGTTGGGCACAGACAGCTCAAATGTTGAGAGAACAA